>JAWOGX010000168.1:0-3799 GCA_046496455.1 Bacteroidales bacterium
ACAGCAAACCCAGGCTGTCTATTTCCTCCAGGAAATCAGGCGCAATATTCTCCAGACCGATACCATGATGAACTGCATGCTCTGTGGCAGATGCACAGAGTTCTGCCCTGTCGGAATTAAGGCTGATCATATCAGGAAAATAAAAAGAAAAGACATTGCACTGGAAAACGGCTTCAATTATAAATACGCCGAAGAGAAGATTGTGATTGACCCGGTAGCATTCGAAGTTGGCTATTTTGCAGGGTGCATGACTCATCTCACGCCGACCGTTAAAATTGCTGTAGAATCATTGTTCAGAAAAGCCGGTGTGAAATACCTCTTCCTTGATAAAGACGGAACCGTTTGTTGTGGCAGGCCACTGCAGCTATCAGGAAACGAACGGCAAGCAAAAGCCCTGGTCAGGGAAAACAAACGATTGTTCAGGGAAAGCGGAATTAAAACCCTGGTAACCTCCTGCCCCATCTGTCTTCGAATCTTCAAAAATGAATACAATCTTGATATTGAGGTGCTTCATCATTCTCAATATCTTCTCAGGCTCGTAGAACAAGGTTTACTGGAAATATCCCCTTCCTCACTTTCAATGGTTTATCACGACCCATGCGACCTTGGCCGGGGACTACAGATCTTTGAAGAGCCCAGGAGACTGCTGGCTATGGCAGGTGAGCTGCATGAGACCCGGCAAAACCGCAAAGAGGCACTCTGTTGCGGCAACAGCCTGGCAGACCTGGTCACTCCCGAACAAAACCGTCAGCAGATGCGCGATCATGCAATCCATGAGCTTCTCGAAAGCGATCCCGATATCCTTGTGACATCTTGTCCACTATGTAAAAAAAGCTTCTCTTACGGCTCCCCAAAACCGGTAAAAGATATCGCTGAAGTTCTGGATCAAACAATTAAGCGTTAATTTTGCCGCACAATATGAAATACTTGTTTACTGGACTCCTCTTCCTCTCCATACACCTTTCAGCCCAGATCCCCCCGGGTTATTATGATGCCGTAGCCGGACTGAACGGTGATACCCTGAGACGGGTACTCCATAACATCATCCGTGACCATCAGGTTCAGACATACTCCTCGATCTGGAGTCATTTTCAGAGAACTGACCGGACTCCCATTGGCAACGTTTGGGATATCTATTCTGATGTTCCGGGAGGAACACCGGCATACTCTTATAGTTTCGTCGTAGATCAGTGCGGAAATTACGCCAAAGAAGGGGACTGCTACAACCGTGAACACACTGTCCCGGCAAGCTGGTTCAACAATGCTGATACGGTTTACACCGACCTCTTCCATATCTATCCGACTGACGGCTTTGTCAACGGTAAAAGATCCAACTATCCTTTTGGGGAAGTTGCAAACCCGTCCTGGACTTCAACCAACGGCAGCAAATTGGGGAATATGATCTTCCCTGGCTATTCAGGTACTGTATTTGAACCAATCGACGAATACAAAGGTGACCTTGCCAGAACCTACTTCTATATGGCTGTCAGGTATTTGAACAAACTGCCATCCTGGAGCTCTCCCATGTTCGCCGGTGATTCACTCACCCTCTGGACTAAAAATCTCTTGCTGAAATGGCACTACCAGGATACTGTCAGCCAGAAAGAGCTGAACCGGAACGATTCTGTTTATCTGATTCAGGACAACCGAAACCCCTTCATTGACCACCCGGAGTGGGTCGCAGCCATTTGGGACAAGATCAGCAGTAACCCTGATCAGATGAGCAAACCGGAATCCAGCGTAACCGTTGCCTGCACAAACGATGCAATCAACATCTTCAATCCGGACGGGCTGATACTGAAAATTTCCCTTTTCACAGTTACAGGTGCCCGGATGCTTGAAACTGTGAGCATTGAAAAACACCTCACCCTGAATCCGACACTTAAACCCGGTATCTATATTTTAGTCCTGGAATCCCCCGGTGGCATCCGATCTGTGCGCAAAGTGGTGATTGCTGATTAGCGGAATTTGGTATCCCTTTCTCCGTCTTTATCTCTGGATCAGAAGCTTTGCTGTGTATTCTTTATCATTATTATTGACAACCAACATATAGATACCCGGGTTGAAAGCAGAGACTTCAATTTCTGCAGTTTTAATCCCTGATGACATGCTGTTTAATAGCTCACGTCCTGTCAGGTCAATGATTTTCAGGCGATTGCTGCCATCCGGAAGACCGACAAAGATTCTGTCAGAAGCTGGGTTGGGATAAATCACAGGCTGATAACTTGCAGTACCCGCTTCCCCAATCCCGATGGATCCGGCAGCGTGACATCCACTCTCGACCATGCACGAATATTGGGTGATCTGAACCTGATAGATCCCCGGTGCAGGTGGAGTGTATGTGTTCGAATTGCTGCTACCCGGAGCAGGTTGCTGGGTAGTGCAATCGATCCATGAGTAAAACATGTATCCGGGTACAGCAACCAGGGAATTACCTGTTGCTGTCACTGCTGTATCAATCATCACAGCCGTAATGATATACAGATTGAATATTGAATCGCATCCAAATAATTGATCAAAAAAGGGCTGGGTTAAGGTATAATTGATCCATTGCCCACCTAATTGAATGCTGTCGCCCTGGCATAAATATACCCAAACGGTATCCAGGATGGAGGTACTCCCTGATGTTACGATCAGCTCCTGGGTCACAGTACTGTCACAACCATGCACACTCTGATAGGTCATGGAATAGATACCGGCAGCCACCTGGTACTGACCAAAAATCAAGGCACTGTCGCCATCACATACCCCAACGGCAGGCAGCGACGTGGTAACCGGACTATGGACTACAAGGGGCTGCATGACGATGCTGTCGCATCCCCAGGATACCGGATATGTCGCAGAATAATTTCCTGTCACCGATTTGTATTGTCCAAAAACCTGAACACTGTCACCCTGGCAAATATGAATTGTCGGTAGTGTGGTTGTGGGAGATGTTGAACAAGGATTGATGAAATTCAGCGATGAGCCTCCCCGACTGGCATGATAGCCAAGTGCCAGCGTGGAGCCATATGCCCAGGCTATATCCAGGTTACCGGCAGATGCCGTAAAAACATGATCATTCGGATCACCTGTACTCAAAGCCCGGTAAAAAACAAAGGTCTTCCTCCCACCGGCAACTGAACTCGTTATGCTTGTCAGGTTCTGAACAGGTTGCAATGTGGGTGCGGCGTGATTCACCATAATATATTCTGACGGATTACCTCCAGATACATTGGCAAGGATGGTGTAGCTGCCCGGGGACATTACCGTGGTGTTGAAGGAAAACCCAAACCATACCGTTGCCGGTCCGGTGATCTCAAATTTTGCCTGGCTAAGGCCGGCATCAACGGATACGGATATATCCAGCTGATTAACCCCTGAACCTATGGTTTGCGAAGAGGTAACATACTGAGCTTGTATAGAAACAGGCTGCATCATCAACGCAAAGAATATAAGCAACATCGTAAGTGTAAAAGTTTTTTTCATGTCTAAGATTTCTTTTTGTGTTTTAAATCATTATAGTACTGACCTTTAACATCACCAATCCAAAATTGTTCATGGATTCGCTTTGCTTTTGAATCCTTTTTGCTGAAATTTGTTAGCCAATTAATCAGAATAAATCCGACAAAAAGAAACAAACCATGAAAAGATTCCCTCCCATTATCCTCCTGTTGGTCATGCTGGTAGCAGTGTCTTTTGGTGTAATGTCCGATGACTGCAATATCTATTATCCCACCAAAGTCGGAGAATCGAGAACGTATACCAGTTATGACAAAAACAGCAAAGTCACTGCATCAAGCACCCAGAAAGTACTGGC
>JAWOGX010000193.1:0-2916 GCA_046496455.1 Bacteroidales bacterium
TAGGGGGAGATGAGCACTGTAAGCGGCTCCAGGACAGCTCTTTTATTGCACTTCAGGTCACCGAGTTCATTGACACAGATCATAAAAGAACTGACGGCGGTATTGAAAGAGAATCGCTCAATATCCTCCTTTACTTTTTTGATGGTCTTGTGGAGGCTCTTGAGCTCTGCCTGTGACGGAGCATCCAGGGAAAGGTCAAACTGTTGATCAGCATTGAAGAAGAGTTTCCAGAATTTCCGGATGAACCGGTACACCCCTTCAATGCCATTGGTATCCCAGGGTTTATGCTGCTCCAGGGGGCCAAGGAACATCTCGTACATCCTGAGGGTATCAGCGCCATAGCGGTCGGCGAGGTCATCCGGATTGACCACATTGTGAAACCTCTTCGACATCTTCTCGACTTCATAGCCACAGTGGTAGATTCCGTCTTCAAGGATAAATTCTGCGGCCGCAAATTCAGGGCGCCAGGTTTTGAACCGTTCCAGGTCAAGCTGGTCATGGTCCACCATATTGACATCAACATGAATCGGAGTTACCGCATACTGATCCTTCAGCCCCAGGGAGACAAAACTGTTGGTGCCGTTGATCCTGTATACCAGGCTTGACCTTCCCTGGATCATCCCCTGATTGATCAGCTTCCTGAAGGGCTCATCCTTGCAGATGTAGCCCATGTCGTAGAGGAATTTATTCCAGAATCGGGCATAGATCAGGTGCCCGGTGGCGTGTTCCATTCCACCGATATAGAGATCGACATCCTGCCAGTAGCAATTAGCCTCTTTGCTGACGAGGGTTGTATCGTTAAGCGGGTCCATATACCTGAGGAAATAGGCGCTTGAACCGGCAAAACCCGGCATGGTACTGAGTTCGAAAGGATACCCGTCGGGGGTGTGCCAGCCTGATGCACGGCCGAGCGGCGGATCCCCGTGTTCAGTAGGAAGATAAGCGTCCACTTCAGGGAGCTCCAGGGGAAGCTGGTCTTCATCAAGCGGATAGGGTAATTCATCTTTGTAAAAAACAGGGAAAGGTTCACCCCAGTAACGCTGCCGGGAAAATATCGCATCGCGAAGGCGGTAGTTAACCTTTCCGTAGCCAATGCCAAGCTCTTCCAGACGGGCATTCATGGTCATGATGGCATCCGGGACCATCAATCCGGTAATAAAACCGGAATTGATCACGGGTGCATCTTTGGCGTCGAAAGCACCTTCGGAGATATCGCCATCAATAACCTGCCTGATGGGCAAATTAAAATGCTTTGCAAAAGCATAGTCGCGTGTATCGTGGGCTGGGACAGCCATGATGGCACCGGTGCCATAACCGGCCAGCACATAATCTGCGACCCAGATCGGAATAGGTTCTCCGGTAAAGGGGTGACTGGCAAAACTTCCTGTGAAGACACCCGTCACCTTCTTCACTTCTGCCATCCTCTCCCTGTCGGTACGGTTTACGGCTTCCTGAACATATTCAGCGACGGCATTTTTTTGCTGAGGGGTGGTAAGTGGATTCACAAGATCACTTTCCGGGGCAAGCACCATAAAAGAACAACCAAAGATGGTATCGGGTCGGGTAGTAAACACCTCAATGCTCAGGTCATTATCCTTGACATCGAACCGCATGATTGCCCCTTCGGAGCGGCCGATCCAGTTGCGTTGGATCTCTTTGGCAGAATCAGACCAATCGAGGTTGTCGAGACCTGCCAGAAGCCTGTGTGCGTAAGCGGAAATGCGCAGCGACCACTGCTTCATACTCTTGCGTATCACAGGATGTCCACCGCGCTCAGACAGTCCATCTTTGACCTCATCATTGGCTAGCACCGTTCCAAGCGCCGGGCACCAGTTCACCATGGTATCGGCCAGGTACGCCATGCGGTAATCCATGAGTATTTCCTGCTGTTGGCGTTCGTTCATTGCATTCCATTGACCGGCAGAGAAATCAGCAGCATCAGCTGATCGTGCCGCATTGAGCCCATCAGTGCCTTTCTTTTGGAACCAACCTACCAGGTCTTCGAGAGGGCGTGCTTTATCAGCAGTATTATCATACCAGGCATGGAACATTTTCAGGAATGCCCATTGCGTCCATTTGTAGTAAAAGGGGTCAGAAGTGCGCACCTCACGATCCCAGTCATAGGCAAATCCAAGCCTGGCAAGCTGTCTTTTGTACTGGGCTATGTTTTCTTCCGTGGTCACCGCGGGATGCTGCCCGGTTTGAATGGCGTACTGTTCGGCAGGAAGGCCAAAGGCATCAAAACCCATCGGATGTAGCACATTGAACCCCTGGAGCCACTTATACCGGGAGTAAATATCGCTGGCGATATACCCCAGCGGATGGCCTACATGAAGACCTGCCCCGGAGGGATAGGGGAACATATCCAGAACATAGTATTTGGGTTTATCTGAATGGTTGGCGGCATTAAAGGTCTTCTCCCTTTGCCAGAATGCCTGCCATTTTTGTTCAATATCTCTGAAATGATAGTCCATGGTAAACAGCTCGCAGATGAAGGTTTGTGATTCAACAAAATAACTTGCGAAAATAAGAAAAATACCAATTTGTTTACCGGTTGCCTGCGCAGGAAAGAGGATGATGTGCCAGAAGATAAATTTTAGTAAACTTGCATAGCGAAACACGACGATCAGAAACGATTCAACGCCAGGGTTTATGAGAAACTATTCCGAAGTTAAGCTGACTGAGTTCCGCAGGGAACTCCATCGGCACCCCGAGTTGTCGGGGGAAGAAGTACAGACTGCGATCAGGATCAGCAGGTTTCTGGCCGCCCAATCCCCCGACAGGCTGATCACCCACCTGGGGGGCACCGGCATAGCGGCCGTATTTGAAGGCCCCCCCCCTCCCCTCCCACGCACACACACACACAGACACACACACACAGACAAGAAGGCACGGTATCGGCTGGTTGGCCTGACT
>JAWOGX010000325.1:0-11782 GCA_046496455.1 Bacteroidales bacterium
TCACAAAAACAGGTTAGTGTCCTGTAAAAATTAAAAAACGATAAACCAAAACCGATTCCGAACGAAGACAGGAATCTTAAGAAATTGTCGGTCAATGGTTAATTGTTTTGAACCAGGCAGTGGTTTTGTTGTTATGCTGCAACAACATTGTTTCCGATATGTCAAAAGAATCAACCATATTAATCAAGAGGTTTGGCGCAGTCTGGCAGCTCCGCGCTGAAATTTTCATTCCAAAACCGGTGGAGTTGTTATGGCCGTTTTTCTCTGACCCGGCAAACCTGGAGAAGATCACACCGCCTGCCATGCGGTTCAGGATACTTACACCACACAATTCCCCGGCATATCCCGGACTGATGATCTCCTACCGCGTCTCACCAATGCCCTGGTACCGCACCAACTGGCTTACAGAGATCACCGCAGTGAAGGATGGCAAATATTTTATTGACGAGCAGCGCAAAGGGCCCTATGCAATCTGGCACCACGAGCACCACTTCTCCCCCACTCCCGGAGGCACCATCTGCACCGATATTGTCACCTACAGGATACCCGGTGGCGCATTGGGGAGCATTCTTCATTCACTCTTCATCAGAAAAAAACTGATGGGGATATTCAGGTACAGGGAGGTGGTGCTACGATCCCATTTTCAATAAGGATCGGTTCAACATGCAGACATTCAGTATTGCCAGGCGTCAGGTTTTGTCCACAAGTCTGCTTCAGTAGCCGGAAACATCAGGGGTGGCTCACTGATCAATGCAGAGGAGTCCATTTTTCCAAAATATCCGGCCAGATTAGTCCTTCACCCAACGCACAGCATAACCATATTGTTTTCCCTTGCTGTTTTCCATAACTGCAGATGTACAGCAGTAAAGATTATGGCTCTGTATTATTCGGTGTGGGCAGGGATGAATAAAATCATTCGGCACATAGACTTGCCGATATCGCATTGCAGGCAAAGATTTCGTTGATGATTTCAGGTTCAGGGACTACAGCTGCACCCCGGCCTTGGAATGAATATCACAATGAAAACACCAGGCTCTTCTGTTCTATCATCTTCCTTAGGTTGATCAGGGCATAACGCATTCTGCCCAGAGCGGTATTGATGCTAACATCGGTCTCTTCAGCAATCTCTTTAAAACTCATTTCCTGGTAATGCCGCATTTTGAGCACCTCTTTCTGTTCCGGGGGAAGGAGTTCGATGAGGCTGCGCAGTTGTTTGTGCAGCTGCTCCTTCATGATCGTGTGTTCATAAGGGAGGTCATAGGTTTTGATTGTGTTGAAGATATCAAATTCATCGGTGGGACCGATCATCGTGATCCTTTTCTCACGCCGGAAGTGGTCAATGATCAGGTTGTGGGCAATGCGCATGACCCATTGCAGAAACTTCCCTTCCTCATTGTATTTGCCACTCTTGAGCTTGTGGATTACTTTCATGAAAGTGTCCTGAAACAGGTCTTCTGCCAGTTGGTGATCCTTCACCAACATATAGATATAGGCATACACCCTTTTCCGATGCCGACGGATGATGGTTTCGAGACTCTGGCGATTACCGGCGATATAACTGTTGACCAGTTCCTGATCAGTAACAGTTCGGTTTTCCATAGTGACCTCCCTTTTTGTTTAGGTTACAAAAGGGTAGATGTGCTGCCGATAATCGTCCTCCGTGTTTACGTTCCCCCGCAATAGTTTTGCGGATCAACGCCCCTGGTTGAGGGTGGTTTGTTTTGAATTCAAATGCAAATATAAAGCACTAATAATCCCGAAGCAAGGTTTTTGTTAATTTTGTGCGATATTTTTTTTGATAAGACCGATCCCCCGCATGGCCCAACGCACCCTTTCCGGTACAACAGAATCAGCAGCATCAGCGCAAAACAGGCAGGAAAACCAGGATTTGCCTGCAAATCAGGTTGACGCGTCATCGGCACCGGGCTATCCTGATCCCCGGAAATTTATCTTCATCAAGGGTGCCAGGATGCATAACCTGAAGAATATTGACGTTACCATACCCCGCCGGAAACTGGTTGTGATCACCGGGTTATCGGGATCGGGGAAAAGTTCCCTCGCATTTGACACCTTATATGCGGACGGGCAGCGGCGGTATGTAGAGAGTCTCAGTGCTTATGCGAGGCAGTTCCTGGGACGGATGTCAAAACCGGATGTGGATTACATCACGGGCGTATCCCCTGCCATTGCCATCGAACAGCGTGTCAATTCACGCAATCCCCGGTCTACAGTGGGCACCTCTACGGAAATATACGAATACCTTAAGCTTCTTTTCGCCCGTATCGGGCGAACTTTCTCACCCGTTTCCGGGGCTGAGGTCAGGCGTCATACGGTAACAGACATTGTTCAGTGGTCTGAAGAACTTGAACCCGGTACCCGTTTCATCATTACAGCCCCGATGGTACTCAACAACAACAGAAGCCTGCAAACCCACCTGGAAGTGATGATCCAGCAGGGATTTTCCAGGCTTTGGTGCAAAGGGGAGATTGTCAGGATCGATGATTTCAACCCATCCGGATCATGCCCCACAGATCAGATCAAAGTGATGATTGACAGGCTGATAGCCGGTGAGAACGGGGGTTCCGACAACCGTCTTTCAGATGCCGTACAGACAGCCTTCTTCGAGGGCAAAGGGGAATGCCACATTATTGTTGATCACGGGGACCATCACCATATGCACATCTTCTCCAACCGTTTTGAACAGGATGGGATCATCTTCGAGGAGCCATCAGTTAACCTCTTCACTTTCAACAACCCTTACGGAGCCTGCAAAAACTGTGAAGGTTTCGGATCAGTGATAGGGATTGATGAAAACCTGGTAATCCCCGACCATACATTATCGGTTTACAGTGAGGCGGTGGCTTGCTGGAAAGGGGAAAAAATGAGTGAGTGGAAGGATGCCCTGGTGATGAACGCCGACAAGGCAGGCTTCCCGATCCACAAGCCATACCATGACCTCAGCGAAGAGCATAAATCGATGTTGTGGAACGGTACATCATGGTTTGAAGGCATTTTTGATTTCTTCAAATATGTAGAATCGCAGACCTATAAGATCCAGTACAGGGTTATGCTTGCCCGGTACCGGGGCAAGACCGTCTGTCCTGAATGCCGGGGGACCCGGTTGCGTAAAGACGCCAATCACGTGAAGGTCCATGGCAAATCGATCACCGACATGGTGCTGATGCCTGTTTCGGGGCTGTTGCAGTTTTTCAGGGATTGGGAGCCCCCGGAGCATGAGCGGCGGATAGCTTCCCGGCTTATCACCGAGATTTCGAACAGGCTCACCTTCCTCGAAGATGTCGGGTTGGGCTACCTCACCCTGAACCGCACCTCGAATTCCCTGTCAGGAGGTGAGTCTCAAAGGATAAACCTGGCTACATCACTGGGGTCAAGCCTGGTTGGATCGATGTATATCCTCGATGAGCCCTCCATCGGGCTCCATCCCCGTGACACCCACAAGCTGATGAGGGTGCTGAAACAGCTCAGGGATATCGGGAACACGGTCATCGTTGTAGAGCACGAAGAGGAGGTGATCCGGCAGGCTGACCATATCATCGACATGGGACCAGATGCAGGCCGTTTTGGGGGGGAGCTGATGTTCTCCGGAACCTTCGATGAACTGCTGCAAGCCGAAACACACACCGGACGCTGTCTCAGGGAGGATTTCATGCTGCCCCTGGAAACGGTCCCCAGAAAATGGAATGATGCGATCGAGATCAAAGGGGCAAGGCAACACAATCTGAAGAACATCAATGTTGCCATTCCACTCGGGGTTATCACGGTGGTGACAGGAGTGAGCGGCTCCGGCAAAACATCACTGGTCAAGGACATCCTCTATCCGGCCCTTAAGCGGCATTATGGCGGTTACACCGAAAAAGCCGGCAGGTTCGGTACCCTTGCCGGCGACCTGCACCGTCTTGAGGATGTTGAACTTATCGATCAGAATCCCATCGGAAAGTCATCAAGATCGAACCCTGCCACCTATATCAAGGTGTATGACGAGATCAGGACCCTTTATGCTTCCCAGTCCCTGGCAAAACTCCGGGGGTATAAACCGGGGTTTTTCTCTTTCAATGTTGAAGGGGGAAGGTGTGAAACGTGCCAGGGGGAAGGAACCGTAAGTGTTGAGATGCAGTTTATGGCAGATATTCAGCTTGTCTGCGAGGAGTGTAACGGGAAACGCTTCAAGGAGGAGGTGCTCGAGATCCACGTTGCAGAAAAGAACATTTTCGAACTGCTCGAAATGTCGGTGGATGAAGCCATAGAATTTTTCAGCGGGGTCACCGGCAGCAGTGCCGCTGTGAAGAAAATCCTTGAAAAGCTATCGGTGCTGCAGGAAGTGGGGTTAGGGTACATCCAGCTTGGGCAATCATCCAGCACGCTGAGCGGTGGTGAAGCCCAGCGCATCAAGCTGGCCTACTTCCTCACCAAGGGTGTCACGGACAGAAAGACCCTGTTTATCTTCGATGAGCCCACGACAGGCCTTCATCTTCACGACATCACGAAGCTGAAAAAGTCGTTTGACGCCCTCATTGCCCGCGGCCATACGCTGGTGATCATTGAGCACAATACTGAGATCATACGTTCAGCCGACTGGATAATCGACCTGGGACCCGAGGGGGGTGATGAAGGGGGACATCTGGTGTATGCCGGCACCATAGAGGGACTCACACATTGTCAGGAATCCCATACCGGAAGGTTCCTCGCGCAAAAAATTCAAACCAAGATCTGAAACATGATGACAAAATTACTTTCAAGACTCTTCATTATCATCGCAATCGCGGGCCAGCTTATCTGGGGTTATGCTGCTTCTGCGACTGCCCCGGCAAACGCCCAGCAGGAACACCACGCAGACAGGGTCATCCCTGATCAGGACAACAGCGCAAACGATCATGGGACAAATGGCCATGAAGAGTGCGAAGAAGGCCACAATCATCAGGTTGAGAGCGAAACAGCACACAAACACAAAGGGCACTTCCACTTCGAAGAATTTATGCCCGAAGGGCATGAACATGCAGAAGGTGTAACCGGAACCCTCGTGGCAGTTTTCAAGCACACGCTGATGGTCACAATCTTTGTGATGATCATGATGCTGTTGATCGAATACATCACCGTCAGGACAGGTGGCAAGTGGAACAGGTTTTTCAACCGGCGCAACTGGATGCAGATCATCTTCGCTGCTATACTTGGCGTCCTGCCAGGTTGTATGGGGACTTATGTAGCTGTTTCCCTGTACGTTCACCGTCTGTTCAGCTTTGCCGCACTGGTCACGGCCATGATTGCCACTTCCGGAGATGAAGCTTTCGTGATGATCAGTGTCATGCCCGGAACCGCCATGATCATTTTTGGGGCCCTGATGGCCATCGCAATCCTTTCCGGGCTTTTGGTCCACGTGTTTATGAAGAACCGCTCACTGATGCCAAAAAGCGATATGCATTTTGAGGTGCATCATCACGATCCTCACTGCTCATGCTTCGAGAAAGACCTGCTCATCCCCCAGCTGAAAAAAATCTCTTTTGAAAGAGCGCTCCTGTTGTTTGGGGGTATTTCATTTGTGGTCCTGCTCCTGTCTGGTGAACTCGGACTGGTCAGCTGGACCTGGACAAAAATTACATTCCTTGTAACCTCATTGCTCGGACTGGCCATGGTAATCACCGTGCCGGATCATTTCCTGACCAAACACCTCTGGGGCCATGTCATCAGGAAGCATTTTCTGAAAGTATTTCTCTGGACCTTTGCGGCTTTCCTGATCATTCACATGATCATCCCCTACCTGGACCTCGAACACTGGCTTGAAACAAACCGTTTCTACATATTGCTCATTGCCGTCCTGATCGGCATTTTGCCCGAAAGTGGCCCGCATATCATCTTCATCTTTCTTTTCCTCGATGGCAATATTCCACTCAGCATTCTCCTGGCCAATTCAATCGTCCAGGATGGCCACGGCGCACTGCCGCTGCTGGCTGAATCACGCCGCAGTTTCATTGCCATGAAAGCTGTCAATCTGCTCATAGGTTTCATTGTCGGGCTTGCTGGTTTTCTGATGGGGTGGTGAGTCACCTTTTTCCGGTGAAAAACCGTTTCGCATTCCATGATATCACTCTATTATGAAAAAACTTCTTCTGACCATCTTTTTGTCACAAACCATCATACTCGCGGTGCCGGGTCAGGCCTCCAAACGGGCACTGTTCCTGGGCAACAGTTACACTGCTGCGCACAACATTCCCGGTATGGTTGCCGATGCAGCGTTATCAGCGGGAGATACCCTGCTCTGGGACAGCAATACCCCCGGCGGATATACCCTTCAGGGGCATAGCACCGACGCAGGCAGCCTGGGGCTGATTGCACAGGGCAACTGGGACTTCGTGGTGTTGCAGGAGCAAAGTCAGCGCCCCTCTTTCCCGATCGGGCAGGTTCAGGTTGAAGTGTTTCCGTATGCGGCACAGCTCAACAGCTTAATCAACCAGCACAACTCCTGTGCGGAGACAGTGTTTTACATGACCTGGGGAAGAAAGAACGGTGATGCAGGCAACTGTGCAGCCTGGCCCCCGGTATGCACCTACCAGGGAATGGACAGCCTGTTGAGAATCAGGTATATGATGATGGCCAATGACAATGAGGCTGTCGTTTCTCCGGTGGGGGCCGTTTGGAGGCATATCAGAACTGCTTACCCCGATATTGAACTCTACGAACCTGACGAGAGTCACCCTTCAACAGCCGGTGCCTATGCGGTCGCATGCAGCTTCTACACAACTTTCTTCAGGAAAGATCCGATGCTGATAACCTGGAACAGCTCCCTGAGCGCCAACGATGCGCTCAGGATCAGGACTGCTGCAAAAGCTGTGGTCTGGGATTCATTGCTCACCTGGCACATCGGGGCATACGACCCCGTGGCCGATTTCAGCTTCCAGGTGACTGGTGACAGCGTTTCCTTTTCCAACCTTTCTGCCTATGCCACGCAATATCATTGGGATTTCGGGGATGGAGCATCATCACCATTGACCAATCCCGTTCATCAATATCTGTCCAATAATGCCTATACCATACAGCTCATTGCATCCCATTGCGGTATGTCGGACACAATCAGCAACATTGTGAATATCACATCTATACAAATACAGAACCCGAATGTTGATCATCATTTCCTGATATTTCCCAATCCGGTTGCCGACCTCATTCACATCGAGGGCGAATATACAGAAGCCTGCCTGTTCAATGCAGAGGGTCAATGGATCCGGCGAACCAGTCCGTGTGAGTCAATCCCGGTCCGGGACTTAAGTCGGGGAATTTACTTTTTACAGGTATCCTTTTCAGATGGAATAAACATCCATAAGATCGTTAAGAAAATCGTCCTGTCTGAATAGTCAACCAGGAATTTACCAGGGATTGCAATGTTAAGGGGTGAAAATGAACTATATTTGTTCAATGTATCCTCCCTCTTTGCTGATTTTTAAGAATTCCCCCCATGCATGAAAGTCCTGAATTCCTGAAATTTTACCGGCAGTTTGCCGAAAAAACCGGCAGAGTGCTCCGTTTTACTGAAATACCTGTTGAAACGAGTATTTCAGCAACCCAAAGAATGATGCTGCACAAACGAACAGTGACCATCCCTCTGGACGCATCTTCTGAAGTACTCTTCTACGCCTATCACGATCCGATGGGGTTGGTAGGCAGATTCTATTTTTCCGGAGTATTCTGCCGGAGCATTCAGCCGTTAACCACGCATCTATCGGTCAGGAAGAAAAACATCATTGACAGGATCAATATTTTTGGCAGCAGAAAGGGTGTAATCAAAACCGGCACGCAATACGACAATGAGGTGTATATCACTACCAGGGAGGATGATCAGCCCGACATCTCCTTTCTGCACCGGAAAGAGATACAAAATGTTATCAGTAAGGTGCACAGCATAGATGAAAGATTCTTCTTCGGAGTGAATGACGTGATGCTTACCAACGCTGAGCCCCTTCATTCAGGGTCGGTGTTTGGATTTTATATCATCAAGGACTGGATCTTCGATGAAGAGATGATCGGGATGATCCATGCTGAAGTGTTGAAGTTAAAGGGAATTATCTGAGGAGCTCAAGGCATTGAAGTCGGGAAAACCAGGTCAATCATCAGCGGATCAGCACTTTTTTGCTGACAATACCAGCTCTGGAATGCACATTTATGCAATAGCAGCCAGACCTAAGGCCAGTTATGGTCACCTGCTGCGAATCACCAGGGACAACCTTTGTGACAATCTGACCATACAGGTTAATAACTTCAACAGACCAGGTTTCTTCAGGGCATACTACCCGGATTTGTCCGGTTGAGGGATTGGGATAGACCGATACACCATCATCGTTCTTACAAGGCTTATCCACAGCGGAAGGCGGGTTGTAAAACCAGCTCTGGACAAATCCCGGTAATCCGGCATAACAGTGCCTTCCGCCCAGCCAGACCCCTTGTTCATCAAAACCGCACTCAATGCCCCTGGCATCGGGGGCATTGATCACGACAAGGTACTCGCTGAAAAAGGATGTTCCGTAAATTTTCATGTCTGGCCCCAGCTGAAGTGCTGCCAGGTAGCCTTCACCAAAAGGGCCAAGGGCAACTGAACCCACTGGCAGGACAGAATTGATGATGGCGGTTGGGCTCCCTGCATTAAGATCGGCCTGGTAAACGATTGAATCGGTGGTAAAATAAAGTTTACTGTTATCCGGAGAGAATTCAACCCCATATGCCCATGGGTAAATGGCAGGAAAACTCACCGGATTCGAAAATGCCCCTGAAGTGCTATTGAAATCGAACAGCTCAATCGATCCCTGATTATACATGGCCAGGGCCAGTTTTGACCCATCCGGCGAGGCTTTCATGCAACCAATGGCATTCAGGGTACCAGTGGCCCCTCCTCCGGTATGGATCATCCCGATTGAGGTGGTGACCGGCGGTGACACGCCTGCGGAAGTGACCAGATAGGCTGTGAATGAGGAAGAATTCCCTTCATGGGCGATGACCCAGATGTCTGTCTGATTGCTGTGTTTTACCGCAGTAAGCTTCTCCGTGGATGGGGTATGCAGCAGGACGTTTTTGGTGGTCACATCGCCCATCCCTCCCTGCAGGGAGAGATCAACGACAGAATATCTGAGGCCGTTGCTGTAAAAAAACGCATCAGTGGTGAAAACATAGAAGAGATTTGTGCTTCCCGGCCTGGGAACGATGAGCGCTGACTGAGAGGATGACTCATGCCCGGCCAGTCCGGAGCCGTTGGGCATCTGCTGATGATTGCGGTTCCATACCCGGATACCGCTGGTATAGAAAAGGAGATTCCCGTTGGCATCGCTGACAGAAGAACACCCTTCATCCTTGTTCATCACACCGTTCAGCAAATATGCAGGAGTCCCTCCGCTGAAATCCAACCCTGCATTCTCACCGAAATACCAGATGTTGGCCTCTTTCTGCGCTTCTGAGTCAAAAGCACTGAGCATCAATCCGGCTAGCAACATCAATAGCGTCTTCATCCTGTTTACTTTCATGATTCAAAGATAAGTGTTTTCAGAAGAACGATTCTTTGCTATCTTTGTAAGGTTAAACAAACCTAACACCTACAGCTATGATGCGCAAAACATTAACCTTATTAAGTTTGCTGGCCATCACAGGCCTATTGATCAATGCAGGATGCAAGGAAGAAGAGATTACTTTCCCGACAGTGACCACTGCAGAGGTAACCGACATTGCCCAGAGCTATGCCACCTGTGGGGGTGAGGTCACCTTCGACGGTAATGCTGCCGTGACCCGCGGGGTATGCTGGAGCGCTACCGAAATGCCTACCATTGATGACAACCATTCCACGGATGGTATGGGCGAAGGGGTATTTACCAGCCAGGTCACCGGCCTCGCACCCAATGTCAAATACTATGTCAGGGCATATGCCACCAACAGCGCTGGTACCGCTTACGGAAACCAGAGGGAGTTTACAACTCCGTTGTAATTAGAAATTAGTCCGCCTCGCCGCGGCGAGGGCGGATTGGTAATGAGTAAGTGGACGCTGTGGTTAAAACAGTCATGTGCCGATCCTGTAAGGTAAGGTATGGTGTTGATCTGTCCATCAATATTTGAAAATAATGATTAAGGAGGTTTATCAGTTTTTTGTTGATTTATACGGATCCATTGGGTTTTCCAGTGTGCTTGCCACTTTCTTGATCAACCTGATGTACCTGCTGTTCATCGCGCTGGTGGCCTGGTTGTCCGATTTCCTGGGGCGAAGTGTTATTCATGCCATCATCAGAAAAATTACGGATCGGACCAGCTGGGAATGGGACAACATCATGGTGCAGCGCAAAGTTTTCAGGCGTGTCGCCAACCTGCTGCCAGCCATCGTGATATACGCCCTGTTTCCAAAGTTCTTTGCCGATTATCCATTCTGGGTAAACATCGTGATCATTGTGATGAAAATCTATATGGTCATCGTCACGGTGCTGATCATCAACAGCCTCCTGAATACCCTTAATGACATCTACCAGAGCTACGACATCGCACGAAACAAACCAATCCAGGGCTATATCCAGGTTGTCCAGATCCTGATGTACCTTTTTGCGCTGGTCTTCATCATTGCCCTGCTCATCAACAGGAATCCCCTTTACCTGCTGACCGGGCTCGGGGCATTCATGGCCATCCTCGTGCTGGTTTTCAAAGATCCGATCCAGGGGTTTGTGGCCAGCATTCAATTGTCGGCCAATGATATGGTACGCATTGGCGACTGGATCACCATGCAGAAATTCGGTGCCGACGGGGATGTGCTGGAAATCACCCTGGCAACGGTCAAGATCAAAAACTTCGACAACACCATCGTGAGTATCCCCACGTATTCCTTGATCACTGACTCATTCCAGAACTGGCGCGGCATGCAGGAGTCGGATGGCAGGCGAATCAAAAGACCCATATTCATTGATATGAATTCTGCCCGCTTTGCTGACGATGCGCTGCTGAATAAACTAAAGAAATTCAGTCTGATCAAGGACTATATCGACGAGAAGCAGGCGGAGATCGACCGGCACAATGCAGAGACCTCCACCACCATCGACCGCCCCACCCAATTCTACGGCCGGCGGCAGACCAATCTCGGGATTTTCAGGGCTTATGTCGAGGCTTACCTGAGGAACCATCCGCAGGTCAATACCGAAATGATGCTGATGGTACGGCAGCTTCAACCCACCGAAATGGGAATACCTCTGGAGGTGTATGCATTTTCAAAGATCAAGGACTGGGTTTATTACGAAAGGCTGCAGGCAGACATCTTCGACCATCTCATCAGCATTGTACCCGAATTTGAATTGCGTATCTTCCAGGAGCCCAGCGGAAGGGATTTTGCAGAAGGAATCCGGGCAATTAGCTAATTAGCTAATTCGTTAATTGGCTAATTAGATAATCAACTCATTGATTGGATGTTGTGTGCTTTTGAGAGGTTTAGTTGTTTAGATGTTGAGATGCCTTTTGCAACACAGATTACCCAGATTCACACAGATTTGGTGTATGATCTTATTGGGGGGTATTAAGGATCGTTTTCAATAACAGCCGGGTAAAAACAGGAAAACTGGTGATTCAAAAATAGTACAATTAATGGATTTTCACCAACCTCCCGGTTTGCCTGCCGCCCGGGTATTCCAGCGTGTATATATAGATTCCGGCTGGCAGACCCGAAACATCCAAACGGGTTGTTTCGGTAATCTTCTCTGACAACATCTTTCTGCCATGAATATCATACAGGCAAAAGATCAGATCAGCAATGGAAGCAGAGACC
>JAWOGX010000089.1:0-4466 GCA_046496455.1 Bacteroidales bacterium
CGCAGGATATGGGCTTTGAAGGAAAGGAGACAGGTCGGGCTGCTGGCGGAGATTCATTATAATACCGGGAAAATTTATCTCGATGCATTGGGGGATTGGGAACTGGCTGCGGATCATTTTGGGGAAGCACTGCAATACCTTGACCCATCAACGGAAATATGGTTGCGTCAGCACAGAGATGCGCTTTATTATGGACTCGCGAAAGCGAAAATGGAACTGGGTGCATTGGATGAATCCGAAGACATACTTCAAAAGATGCTGGCTGAGGGTGTTCATCTCATCACCCGGGAAACACAGGTGATTTCAACCCTGGCTGATATTCATCTTCTGAGGGAACATTATTCACAGGCAGAGTCGTTGTACCTGCAATACCTTTCACAACCCGCCGGGTATGGCATCATTGGTCGGGAGGCCAGGGCCAGGATGATGAACAGGCTGGGGTTGATGTATCTGCGTCAACAGGAGTTCAGGAAGGCAAAAGATGTCTTTGCCGACATTCTTCGGGTGATTCATATGGATACTGTTCTGGAGAGGCATGACCTGGCCATGGTTTTCGGAGGTCTGGGGTATGCGCTCACGGAGACAGGGGAATATGAAGACGCCATTCCATACCTGGTCAGGGCCATTGACCTGAATGCACAGGGTATTGCACAGGTTGCTCAAGCAGGGATGCACAATGGAATGGTGTACCATTATTTGTTGGCGAAGGCATATTTCGGCATGGCGGAGGGGGGGCATGATCAGAAATTCACAGTGTATGCTTTGCAAGCCATTGACAGCGCAATGAAATTCCAGGACATACTGATTCTGAACGCTCCTGGTCGGAATGAGGAGAGCATGATCAGACTCCAGGATAATGTTGACTTATATGCTTTTGCCCTGGAGGTGACCTGGCATGGAAGGTTATCGTCAGGCAGAAGGGATTTTACAGAGCAGGCTTTCAGATATATGGAAGACTCCAGGAGTATGTCGTTGAAAAAGATGATGATGGAAGAGCAGGCGATCCATGCCAGGGAAATCCCTGACACCCTGGTGCGGGAGCTGCGGCACTGGCGCAATACACTGGCCCACTACGAAAGGCTGATCTATGAGGAAAGCCGGCAAACATCACATGGCCCTGAGATGCTCAACCACTGGGAGGGAAAGATTCGTGAATGCCGGAGCAGAATTGGCGATCTGACTGCAGTTTTATTATCAGAGCATCCTGAATACAGCAGGCTGATGCAGAAGGAAGCAGGGCTGTCTCTGCAACAGGTTATCAACAGACTTTTGCCGGAAGAAACGGTTTTGTTGTACACCATTTCGGGTGATTCTGCGATGTTTGTCATGAGCATTGATGCTTCCGGTGCCCGTGTGGAGCGGGTGCCCCTGTCCGATCATTTCCCGAAGCTTGTCGCACATTTGAGGGAGATGATCGCTTCCCCCAGGCTTGACAGACACAAGCCGGAAGACATCAATGATTTTCAGGATGTGGCGCATCAGTTGTACGGGTTGCTCGTCTCCTCAGCAGGGCCCCTGAAGGGGAGTAATACCCTTACGGTCGTTCCTGATGGGTTAATCAACTATGTACCTTTTGAAGTACTGGTTAAAAACCCGGCGCAGGGTTTACGCTCATACCATGATCCCGATTATCTTCTGAAACATTACACCATCACATATACCTATTCACTTAATCTGCGCTTCGCTTCAAGGTACGAGCCGATGAACCGGTTAAAGGTAGCTGCCTTTGCCCCGGAATATGGTCAGGATGCTGAGAGGCTCATTGGTGTCGGTCCAGGCTTCAACCCTTTACCGGGGGCGCTGGAGGAAATCAAAGCCATCCGCAGGCAGGTAAGGGGCAGGGATTATACCGGCAGATTTGCAACAGAGACAGCTTTCAGGGCGGAGGCCGGAAAGGGTGTGGTATTGCATCTGGCCATGCACGCGCAGGTTATCCCTGATCATCCTGTTTTCAGCAGTTTTGTTTTTGCTGATGCAGGAGATCAACAGGATGATCACTTCCTTAATGGCCATGAGATATTTCAGATGGAGATCAGGTCTCCGATGGTGGTGATGAGCGCTTGCAACAGTGGTTTCGGTGCGGTTCGGGGGAGAGAGGGGCTGATGAACCTTGGACGGGGATTTCTGAAGGCAGGAGTGCCCGCTGTGGTGATGTCGCACTGGAATGTGGATGATCTTTCAGGAAGTGTCATGATGCCTTTGTTTTATAAATTCCTGAATGATGGGGAGCCGTCTGGTGCCGCTTTGCAAAAGGCTAAGCTTGAATTTCTGGACAGTGCTGACGGATTAAGGGCGCACCCCTATTTCTGGTCTGCACCGGTGTTGTACGGAAATCCCGGCCCTCTCACCACCGGCTCCCGTCGCACATTCCTGATTTTTGTTGCTATTGGTGCCATTCTTCTCTTCGCAGGAGGTTTGGGCATTTGGCAAAGAAGGTTGGCTTGCACTTCCGGCGGCAAAAGGATGGATCACCGTCCGAGTGCTGTGATGAATTTTTCTGCCAGGATCCTGTAATCGTGATGTGCAAGCACATAGGCTTTCCCTGCTTCCCCGAACTTTTTTCTTGTTTCTGCATCGGTCGCAAACATTTGCTCAATGGCCCCGGCGATGGCCCGGGGGTCATCGGGCTCAATGGAAAGGCCGCACCCGGCTTCGGCCACCGGGTCGTTGCCTGCCCGGATCGCCTGGATCACCGGCTTCCCGGCCATCATGTAATCGAACAGCTTGTTCGGGCTTACTCCAAACCGGTAAAGCGACTGTTTCTGGAATCCCACATACAGCACATCCATCCTGTCGAGCAGGGCAGGAAGCGCTTTTTTCTGCACATTGCCGGTAAAGTTGATATTGGTAAGGCCTAGCTCCCGGGCCCTTTTCCGGAGGTTTTCCTTCTCCGGTCCGCTTCCGACCAGCAGGAAGGTGACGGGCAGTTCCCTGATAAGCGCAGCTGCTTCAAGGAGCGGGGTCAAGGCGTTGGCAATGCCGTGCGCCCCGGTATATCCCACGATCATTTGCCCGGCAGCCCTTGCCTGTTCTATGATCTGCTGATGTTCGGCAGGCAGGGGGTGTCCGGTGTCCCACTCATCCGAAGGGATACCGTTCGGAATGTAGACGAACTTATCAGGCTTCATGCCGTGCCGGACCATGTGCTCCAGGGTGTGCGGCAGGAGGGATGGTACCAGATCAGCGTGTTGATATGCGAAGTTTTCTGCCCGCTGCAGCAATGCGATGAAAGGGTGTCTTGCAGAGTATCCCCCGAGCTCCATCGGTGATAAGGGCCAGAGGTCGTGCACTTCGTACACCAGTTTTGCGCCGGCATGCCGGGCAATGCGGTGCGCGGGCCAGATGTCAAGGGGGTAGGTGCTTGAAGCGATTACGACATCCGGCTGGTACAGGTGTGCCAGACGCTTTGCCCGGAACCCCAGCCTCGTGATAAAGGTGAAGATATTGATCAGGCGCATGACACCGTTCCCTTTGTAGGCAGGTGCTTTTATCCAACCATAGGGCACCCCTTGACGGTCATCCTCACTGAAGATTTTTCTGATCCCTGGCTGATGCGTGCGGGTGTGGGCAAACCCGGCTGCCAGGATATTCACCTGGTGGCCTGCCCTGATCCATTCCCTGGCCATAAACCACGGGCGGTGTTCCATCCCCAGATCCGGTCCCCCTGCATAATGGTTGATCAACAGTATCTTCATGTACCCTAATCACAATTTTCGGCAAACCTACGGTTTTTTTGTTGTTTGAAGTCTCCCCGTAACCACATATCTTTGCTCGGCATGACCACAATGACCCCCCACGAACGTCCCGGCCTCCTGGTAAGGATGCAGCACGGCGCCCTTATCGCCCTTGCTTTTGCTGTCGTGCTCCCGCATAAATGGCCACATCCGTTCTTCTATGCCTTCGCCTTGCTGTGGATTGCTGAAATCATCATAAACGCCATTGAACAGAGAAGCCTGAAGTTCCTCCGGCAAAGATTTGTCAGCCACGGGCCGATACTGCTCAGGGTGTCGCTCTTCCTCCTCATTTTTTGCTATATCGCCGGAGTGTTTTATTCTGAAAACCTTGCTTCCGCCAGATTTGAGCTTGAAAAGAAGAGCCTCTTGCTTCTTTTTCCCCTGGCAATCATGACAATGAATCAAAAGGTGTTCACGAAACTGTTGTTCAGCAGAATCCTGATGAGCTTCGCTGCCGGCCTCCTTTTATTCACTTTTCTTTACGCAGGGCTTGCCATACAAAGGTACCTCATCTCCGGAAAGCCAGGTGAATTCTTCTATTTAACGCTGTCAACCTGGCATCATCCCGGGTATTTGTCGTTTTATGTAGTCTTCGCCATGGGCGCTTGTTTGTGGTTGTTTCTGAATGATAAAAACAGGAAACCCTGGAAAGCGATGGTGTATATCATGCTATCCCTTTGGTGGCTTGTATTTGTTTTTTTGTTGAGTTCGAAAGTGGGATTTCTTTCCCTT
>JAWOGX010000108.1:0-4338 GCA_046496455.1 Bacteroidales bacterium
GCTCCTGTGGTTATTGCCCCGGAACATCGACTGCGCCTCCGGATGGAGGTTATGGTAACGGGTGAGTACCTTGGAGGTAAGGGCCAGCGAACTCTCCAGATGGGCCAGCTCGATACCGTATCGCCTTGACACCAGTTCTGTGCTCATGCCTCCTCACCCTCCGTATTTGAAGCAAGCCTGGCCGCCAACTCATCACGCTCGTGGGTCAGCTTGCCTTTCAGGGCAGCAAAATAATCATCCCACTCTTCAATTTCACTTACCGTCTTGTAAGGCCCCGAATGACGAATCACCTCAATCTCCGATTTCAACCTGGCAATATCAATCCTCAGACGGGTTTCATGCATCTCCAGCAATGCCCGTGTCGTCATCCCCTCACTCCTTCCGGTAAGTCCGTGGGTGTTCTGCTCAAGCATTTCCAGAATGGCAGACACCCGATCAAGGTTGTTGTAATAGTATGCGTTATTCAGGTCCATGAATATCTCCGTTGCCCTTGCCTTCTGCGACTCCTCCACCAGGTCGGGATGGCAGAGCTTGCTGGCTTTGTGAAACTTCTGCTGCAACTCTTTATCCCTGCTTTTCGAGAGGGTCTGCACAACCTCTTTTGGCTCCCCGCCAATCGCTTGTTGGTGCCTGGCATAATCCGCCTCTGCCTCCTCCACCTGCCGCTCTCCATCCGGATTGACATCGCGAAGCCTCCGGAACTCCTCCAGACGCAACCTCAGGATCTCACCGAGCAACATACCCACCTCAGCGTTGTAAAGCACCCGGAACGCATTCAGCAGCTTGTACATATCAGTGCGGCGATGTTCCAGAACGGATAGTTCAGTCTCCAGGAACATCACTGCCGTCTTCAACCCTTCAACGGCAATATCCGAGCTTATTGTTTTGTGCTGATACGGTGTTTTGTGCATAAGGACTCGTCAAGACAGGTTATCATTTCCTGGCAAAAATACCGAATAAGTTGTTTAGAAGGTTGAGGAAGTTGAGAAGTTGAGATGTTTAGATGTTTAGATGTTTAGATGTTTAGGTTTCGGGCAGTAGCTTCATTGCAATTTCTGTTATTTTATTAACAATGTTATTTATTTCACAATTATTTTTGTTTGTGATGTAAAACCAGGTATCTTTGCACCGAAAAACAGAGGGGTTAAACCCTCCCTGAGACAACCCGGAAGTGATGAAGATGCAGGATTTTACGAAGGACACGATCTTTGCCATGGGGCACCCCGGTACGCTACCCATGAGGCATCTGGCAGGGGTGATTATTTTACCATTCCGCAGCAATCCTTCAATGGATTTTCTCTATATTCACCGCTCCAAAACAGAGGAATTCCGTTTTAATCCCTGTATAACCGTAAACGAAACCGATCATCAGCGTAAATCAATACGATAACATCAAACATTAATTACTTGGAGGTAAGTATGTCAAAAATCAAAACACTGACCGATCTCAGGAATATGAAAGAAGAGGTTCGGTCAAAGATCAATCTGAGGGGGAAAAGTGATGCCCCTGAAGGGAGGGTTCAGGTCAGGGTGGCTATGGCTACCTGTGGCATTGCATCCGGAGCCAGGGATGTGATGGAATTCATGACCGATGCTTTCGAGAAAAGGAATATTGACGCCATTGTGACCCAGACAGGCTGCATGAGTTATTGCTTTGCAGAACCCACGATCGAAGTGACCGTGCCAGGCAAGGATCCCGTGGTGTTCGGGTACGTGGATACCAAAAAAGCAGACGAGATCATCGAGCGTTACATCCGCAACGGTGAACTGGTTGAAGGGATCATCCCGGTGAATTATCAATCCATTGACGAATAAGAAAGAGGGAGGAATTAAAAATGGCAAAATACAAGATGCATATCCTCGTTTGTGCCGGCACCAGTTGTCACGCGTCCATGAGCGACCAGCTGCTGGAAAACCTGAAAAAGGAAGTGGCACAACAAGGGCTTTCTGAAGAAGTACAGGTGATCAGTGCCGGCTGTTTCGGTTTCTGCGATAAAGGGCCGATCGTGAAGATGGTACCGGACAATACATTCTACACCCAGGTAACACCGCAGGATGCCGCAGAGATCGTTTCGGAACATGTGGTAAAGGGAAGAAAAGTTGAAAGGCTCCTTTACCTGGATCCCGTAAAGAAGGAGCATATCAGCGATTCAAAACACATGAGCTTTTACCAGAAGCAGTTAAGGATTGCCTTGCGCAACTGTGGGTTCATCAACCCCGAAAATATTGACGAATATATTGCCCGCGATGGATATGATGCTCTCGGAAAGGTACTCACCGAAATGACACCCGAGCAGGCAATCCAGGAGATTATCGACGCTGGTTTAAGGGGCCGTGGCGGCGGTGGTTTCCCCACCGGCATCAAATGGCAGATCACCAGCAAGGTTGATGCTGACCAGAAGTATGTGGTATGCAATGCCGACGAAGGGGATCCCGGTGCATTCATGGACCGCTCGATCCTGGAAGGCGATCCCCACAGTGTGCTGGAAGCGATGGCCATCTGCGGTTACTGCATCGGTGGCAGCAAGGGTTTGATCTATATCCGTGCTGAATACCCCCTGGCTATTGAACGCCTCAAAATCGCCATCAGGCAGGCCAGGGAGTATGGCTTGCTTGGCGAGGACATCCTCGGAACCGGATTCAGTTTCGACATCGAGCTGCGCTATGGTGCCGGTGCTTTCGTTTGTGGTGAAGAGACAGCGCTGATCCACTCCATGGAAGGGCTACGCGGCGAACCCACCTTCAAGCCACCATTCCCCTCTGTTTCAGGGTACCTTGGCAAACCCACCAATGTAAACAATGTGGAGACCTTTGCCAATATCCCGGCCATCTACAACAAAGGGGCGGCATGGTTTGCTTCCATCGGTACTGAAAAATCAAAGGGAACAAAAGTGTTTGCCCTGGCAGGCAAGATCAATAATGTCGGTTTGATTGAGGTACCCATGGGGACCACACTCCGCGAGGTGATCTTCGAAATCGGCGGTGGAATCAGGGATGGCAAGAAATTCAAGGCAGTACAGACCGGTGGACCTTCCGGCGGATGCCTCACCGAGAAACACCTTGATACCCCGATTGACTTCGACAACCTGATTGCCAGTGGATCCATGATGGGTTCCGGTGGTATGATTGTCATGGATGAAGATGACTGCATGGTAGCTGTTGCCAAATTTTACCTGGACTTCACCGTGGAAGAGAGCTGTGGCAAATGTTCACCTTGCCGTATAGGCAACAAACGGCTATACGAGATGCTGGACACCATCACCCAGGGAAAGGCAACCATGGAAGATCTCGACAAACTGCGAAACCTTTGCAATGTCATCAAGGATACTTCCCTGTGCGGACTGGGGCAAACCTCCCCCAACCCGGTACTCTCCACCATGGAAAATTTCATGGATGAATATGAGGGGCATGTCAAAGACCACAAGTGCGCAGCCGGTCAGTGTAAAGCGCTGCTTCAGTATTGGGTTGTTGAAGAGAACTGCGTCGGATGTACTGCCTGTGCAAGGAATTGCCCGGTCAACGCCATCAGCGGAGAGAAAAAGCAGATCCATTACATCCACCAGGAGATGTGCATCAAATGCGGGGCATGTTACGACAGGTGTAAATTCAGCGCCATTGAAATCAGATAAATTATTGAATATCAAGATAAAACAACCAAGACATGGAAATGATGAAAGTAACCATAGATAACAAACAGGTTGAGGTTACACCGGGGACTTCGGTTCTCTCGGCAGCAAACCAGATCGGCATTCACATTCCGACGCTTTGTTACCTCAATCTGCACGATATGAATATCGAAAACAAACCGGGTGGTTGCAGGATCTGCGTCGTAGAAGTGGATGGCCGCAAAAATCTTGCGCCGGCGTGTGCCACGGATTGTGCTGAGGGGATGGTGATCAATACACACTCTATCCGGGTGCTGAATGCCCGGAAGACCGTCATGGAACTGATTCTGTCCGACCACCCGTTCGATTGCCTGGTTTGCGCAAAATCAGGCAAGTGCGACCTGCAGAGCATGGCGCAGGATCTCGGTATCAGGGAGATCCGTTACCAGGGTGAACAGAGCACCTACCGTGAGGACACATCGCCGGCAATTATCCGCGATATCGACAAATGCATCATGTGCCGCAGATGCGAAATGATGTGCAACGATGTGCAGACCGTTGGGGTCCTCTCAGCGATCAACCGGGGTTTCCACGCTGTGGTGGCACCGGCCTTCGAAATGAACCTTGACCATTCAGAGTGCACCTATTGTGGTCAGTGCGTAGCCGTTTGCCCCACTGCGGCCCTCACCGAAGTAGACCATACCTACAAAGTGATCGAAGCACTTGCCAACCC
>JAWOGX010000124.1:0-4645 GCA_046496455.1 Bacteroidales bacterium
ATCAACGCCGTTGCTGAGGATCATCTTCCTGAGGAGGAAGAGGGGCTGGTCGGCACCTTCACCGTAGAACATGTGTTCGGTACGGAAGAGGCCGATCCCTTCAGCGCCGAAGTCGCGGGCGACTCTTGCATCGGCAGGGGTATCGGCATTGGTGCGTACACCCATGGTGCGGAACTTGTCAACCATTTCCATGAAGGTCTTGAACCTTGGGTTTTCTGAGGCATCCATCAGTTGCAGTGCCCCTTCGTAAACATTCCCTTTGGTGCCATTGAGGGTGAGCGTGTCCCCTTCGCGGATGATGAGGTCTGTACCTTCAATTTTTGCGGTTTTCTCATCTGTGTTCACATGGAGTTTCCCGGCGCCCACGATGCAGCATTTGCCCCAGCCACGTGCCACGAGTGCGGCATGGGAGGTCATCCCGCCACGTGCAGTGAGGATCCCTTCGGCGGCACGCATCCCTTCCACATCTTCGGGATTGGTCTCTTCACGGAGGAGGATAACCTTCTCTCCACGACGGTACCATTGCACTGCGTCTTCAGCGGTGAATACCACACGCCCCACAGCGGCACCGGGACCGGCCGGAAGCCCTTTCACCATCGGAGTGGCATCCTTTTCCACTGCCGGATCACAGATCGGGTGGAGGAGTTCGTCAAGCTGAGCCGGGTCGACGCGCATCACCGCTTTGGATTCGTCGATGAGCCCTTCGGCCAGCATGTCCATGGCCATGTTCAGCGCAGCTGTTCCGGTGCGTTTCCCGGCGCGGCACTGCAGCATGTAAAGTTTTCCCTCCTGGATCGTGAACTCGATGTCGAGCATGTCCTTAAAACTTGTTTCAAGGCGGGTGCGGATATCATCAAGTTCTGTGTAGGTTCCGGGCATCAGCTCCTGCATGGAGTGGAGGTGATCATTCTGCTCGTTTTTGGTGTCATCGTTCAGGGGGTTGGGAGTGCGGATACCGGCCACCACGTCTTCACCCTGTGCATTCACGAGCCACTCTCCGTAAAAGATGTTCTCGCCGGTAGCAGGGTTCCTGGTGAAGGCCACACCGGTGGCAGAGGAGTCACCCATGTTTCCGAATACCATAGCCTGAACGTTTACGGCAGTACCCCAGTCGTCAGGAATGCCTTCGATGCGGCGGTAGGAGACGGCTTTCTTGCCGTTCCAGCTTTTGAATACGGCCATTACGCCACCTTCCAGCTGCTGGCGTGCATCGTCGGGGAAGGGTTTGCCAAGCACTTCCTGCACACGCACCTTGAATGCTTCAGCCAGGCTCTGCAGGTCTTCGGCAGTAAGGTCGGTGTCGGAGGCAACCCCTTTGTTCTTCTTGTATTTATCCAGCATGTCGTCGAGTTGCTTGCGGATTCCCTTCCCTTCGGGAAGTTCGATCCCTTCGGCTTTTTCCATCACCACATCGGCGTACATCATGATGAGCCTGCGGTAAGAGTCGTAGACAAATCTCGGGTTGTTGGTCTTTTTGATCAATCCGGGGATCGTGGCGGAGCAAAGGCCTACATTCAGCACGGTGTCCATCATTCCGGGCATGGAAGCGCGGGCCCCTGAGCGGCATGACATCAGCAGCGGGTTGACGGGGTCACCGTAAATCATCCCCATCTCCTGTTCCACTTTTTTCATCCCTTCCCACACTTCGGGCATCAGGGAAGATGGCAGCACGCAGCCGCTGGCGTAGTAGTCGGTGCATGCTTCTGTAGTGACGGTCAGCCCGGCCGGCACCGGAAGTCCAAGGTTCACCATCTCAGCCAGGTTGGCGCCCTTGCCACCCAGCAGGTTCTTCATTGTGGCCTCGCCTTCGGCTTTCTTTCCACCGAAATAATACACATACTTCTTGTGATTCATCTTTTTAGTTTTTAATTTTTTATGTTGATTATCAATAATTTGATTTCTAATTCGCTTTTTCGGGTGCAAAGATAGCAAAAAGATTGTGATCCTTTCGGGGTCGGAATATCAAAAAATCTGTGTAGGTTTGGCGTTTCAATGCAATTTAACAATTCAATAACCAACGTTTTAACATCACAAAATATCATTATGGAGGTGAACAGAGAGAAGCTGGTAAGGCAGCTTGCAGCGTATGGCATCCAGGAGCCCGAAGAGGTGTTTTACAACCTTTCGTATGACGATTTGTTTGCACACGAGACACATCCGGCACTGGAGGGTTTTGAGCGGGGATTTGTGACCAGTACAGGCGCCGTGGCAGTGGACACAGGGGTGTTCACAGGCAGGTCGCCGAAGGACAAATACATTGTGGATGAGCCTGAGGCCCGCCCGAATGTATGGTGGGCAGGGCCTGGAAGAAAAGGATCCGACAACAAGGCCATTTCCGAAGAGATATGGGCAAAACTGGTCGGGCTGGGCCAGAAGCAGCTCAGCGGTAAAAAGCTATATGTGACGGATGCTTACTGCGGCGCCAACCCTGATACCAGGCTCCGCATCAGAGTCATCTCTGAAATAGCCTGGGTGTCCCATTTTGTGAAGAATATGTTTATCCGACCCACGGAGGAGGAACTGGCCGTTTTTGAACCCGACTTTGTAATGTTGCATGCCTGCAAGACTACCAACCCGGAATGGCAGGCGATGAACCTCAATTCGGAAGTGTTTGTGGCGTTCAACATCGGACAGAGGATGGCAGTGGTGGGAGGCTCCTGGTATGGAGGTGAGATCAAGAAAGGGTTTTTCTCCATCATGAACTATTTCCTCCCGCTGAAAGGGATTGCCGCCATGCATTGCTCTGCCAATATGGGCAAGGATGGGGGCACCGCAATCTTCTTCGGTTTGTCGGGAACCGGCAAAACCACGCTGAGTGCGGACCCGGACCGTTACCTGATCGGTGACGATGAGCACGGCTGGGATGATGACGGCATCTTCAACTTTGAAGGGGGGTGCTATGCCAAGTGCATCGACCTGACCCGTGAAAAGGAGCCCGACATCTATGATGCCATCCGGCGCGATGCATTACTGGAGAATGTGGTGTATGACAAGAATGGGGTCATCGATTTTCATGATACCTCAAAAACGGAGAACACCAGGGTCTCTTACCCGATTTACCATATCAGGAATATCGTCGCACCGGTTTCGCGGGGTGGCCATCCAAAGCACATTATTTTCCTGACCGCTGATGCTTTCGGCATCCTGCCCCCTGTGGCAAAACTCAGCAGGGATCAGGCGATGTACTACTTCCTCAGCGGTTATACGGCCAAAGTGGCCGGTACCGAGAGGGGCATCGTGGAGCCTGTTCCCACATTCTCTTCAGCATTTGGCGCGGCTTTTCTGCTGCTCCATCCCACCCGGTATGCCGAGGAGCTGGCAAAGAAGATGGATGAGCACGGCTCTGTGGCCTACCTGGTGAATACCGGCTGGACCGGTGGTGCTTACGGTACCGGGAAGCGGATAGATCTGAAATCAACAAGGAGGATTATCTCCGCCATCCTCGATGGCACACTGGACAAAGCGAGCCATGCCAACTTTGAGGTTTTTAACCTGCAGATCCCTGTCTCCCTCGAAGGGGTGGACCCGATGATCCTGGATCCCCGGAATACCTGGGGCGACAAGGATGCATACGATGAAGCGAGAAAGTCGCTGGCTTCAAAATTTATCGATAACTTTGTCAGGTTTACGGATACTGCAGAAGGACTGAGGCTTGTTGCCGCCGGCCCTGCAGTGTAAGGGCCTGATTTGTATGGGTAAAACCGGTTTTTTTTCCTGGCTGAAGGATGATGCCGAAGATTGGATGATCTTCCGCCGGATGAAGTATGTTCATCCTGCATGGCTTATTTTCGGACTGCTTTTGCTCAATAAGACCTACCTGACGCTGAACGGGGGGGAAGAGCAGTACCTGGCGTATGCCCTGCAGCAATACAACCCGGATTGGGTGCCCAACTCCTTTTCCGTGACGGAATTTCCGGGAACCAGGCTGCTTTTTCAGACCATTACCGGATTTTTTGTGTACCATTTTGGATTTCTTGCCACGGCCTTCACCGGCAGGGTGCTCGTATTCCTGCTGATGTCGTTTCCCCTTGCGAGGATCTTCCGCCACTTCGGGTTCTCAACCCTTACCATGCTTGTGCTCATGCAGTTCTTCCTTATCACAAAGCAGTCATTTTTTGCTGATGAATGGATATTCTGGGGTTTTGAACCCAAGGCCCCGGCTTATGTTTTCCTGTTCTGGGGCCTGCTGTTTCTCTTGGAGAAGCGTTTCCTGCTGATGGCGGTCGCGCTCGCCTTCTCGTCCTGGTTCCATCTGCTGGTAGGGGGGTGGTTCTTCGCCGGAGCGATGATCCTGATGCTATTCTCCCGGAGGCCAGTGCGGGAGATGGCTGCTACTGCAGGGTTATACATGGCCATGATGCTGCCCCTGGTGATCTATCTCTGGCCCCTGATCGCATCGTCCTATGACACCGGCACCCACATCAATCTTGACCAGGTGTATGTCTATTTCAGGCTGAAACACCACCTCGGTTTGTTCGATTCATACGGTTATTTCGTGTCCAAGCACCTGCCTGGTGTTGCCGCAGCGGCTGCCGCACTTGTATGGCAGATAGTGCTGCTCAGAAAGGTGGGGGATGCCGGTTTCCGGCTAATGACAAAGTTAAACGTGATCTTCCTTTCGCTGGCACTGGCTTTCGTTGCTGTG
>JAWOGX010000146.1:0-2764 GCA_046496455.1 Bacteroidales bacterium
AGAAAAACAAAGACTCCCTCTTCCCCAGTTCCAGTACCCTGGGGGCCATTCACTTCTACCGCGGATTAAGCCTGCTCGAACAAAGCATGTACCCGGAAGCCATCCGTGATTTTCGCATCGCCCGAACCGATTCCACTGTTTCCAAAACCTTTTGCAACTTCTATATCGGTGTTGCCTATATGAAGCTCAACCTCACCGACAGCATCTACAGTATATGCAGCGATGCCCTGAATACACCGGTTTCAGAACTCAAAAACCCGGGCTTCTGGCAAAATGCGGAAATTTCCCAGGATCACATTTTTGCAGCCTACCTGATTGGCACAAACGAAGCCATCCACTCCTCTTCCGACAGCAACCTTATCGCTACCTGTCTGCAGTTCGCCACCAATGACCGGGAATTTCTGGAAGCATACATCAACAACGGATACTGGAATTTCCAAAACCGCCAGTTCAACAAAACCATTGAGATGTACAAACACGCCCTGGATCTGGAACCACCATACGATTCCCTCATTATGCTCTGTATGGGCTATGTATACCGCCTGGCAGGAGACCCCGACCAATCCCTGAAAGCCTACACACTGTTGAAATCCAAATACCCCCGTTTTGCCGCCGGATACAACAACAAAGGATGCCTCTTTGCCTCCATCGATAAAGACAAAAAAGCCCTGTCAGCCCTCTCGATCGCCATCCGGAAAGACCGGTTGCTCCTGGACGCCCTCTGCAACCGGGGTCTTGTTTACCTCAAGATGAAAAAATACAAATACGCCTTCGACGACTTTACCACAGCCATTCAACTCAATCCCATGTTTGCCGATGCCTACTATTACCGGGGCTTCGCCCGTAAAGCCATGGGCGATATTTCGGGATCGGTCATTGACTACTCCAAGGCCATCGATCTGAAGAAGTAACAATGGGTTGTTGATAAAGTTTTTCTTCGAACTGATCAAGAACCCTAATTTCAGGATATCTTTAGCGGGTTATTCTATCGGATGTTCATGAGGCGTTACATTCTTCTTGCTCTCCTTGGAGTGCTTCTGACTCTGGGTAATGCTATGGCTCAAACACAAGGTGTACTGAGCAAAAAATGGTATGGCAACTGGTCAGTCGGCATCAGTGGTGGACCTGTTGTATTCTTCGGAGACCTGAAGGTCCATAAGTTTTTCCCTGCCACTTCGAATATGAATGAGATCAGGTATGCCGGGAGTTTTTCCCTGATCCGGCAACTCAGCCATGTCTTTGCCTTGCGCGGACAAGTCCTCTATGGAGAAATTTCGGGCACAAAACGGGTATACAAAAATGATGCTCCCTGCAATCAGTATTTTGAAGGCAACCTCCTGGAATATAATCTGAATACCACCATCAACTTCAGTAACCTGCTCTTCCGGTATAAACCCAAACGGATCTTTTTCATCTATGGCACCGTGGGGGTGGGAATGGCCAACTGGATCACCAAGAAAAAGGATCTCAATACCCATCAGCAGATCGGTGGCAGCGGATCAGCGAGCAACTGGACCACCGAATGGATGATCCCGGCCGGACTTGGCGGGTATTTCAATATCCATGATAAAGTTAACCTTGGCATCGAGTGGAGCCTGAGGGGTGTTAACTCAGATAAACTTGACGCTACCGTTGGAGGCTTCCCCTACGATATGTATTCCTTCCTCTCCGTTAACCTTGTCTACAATTTCAATAAACGAAATCCCGTGGAACTCTCATCAGCTCAACCTACCCGACCCCCTGTTGTTCTCCCGAAACCCACCTATGAAAAACCTCCTTCAACAACACAACCAATCACTCCTGTACAGGATTCGCTGATATCCTCCCCTCTTTTACCTCCCCCACCCCCCGATACCCTGACAAAGACCTCATTACCGGATCAAGCAGATGAAATACCCTATCAACACCCCGGACTGGATGCCGATGTATTCTATCGGATCCAGATACTCTCGTCGAAAACCGGCTCCCGGAGTGCAGCCAGTGCCAAAGCCTATTTCAATCTCTCCCTTCCTGTTATCAAAGAGCTGTCAGAAGGCTATTACCGCTATTATGTTGGAGAATTTGAAGTGGAGGCAGAAGCCAGCCAGTTCGTTCAAAACCTGCGGCGTAAGCCGGGACTCAGCCAGGCATTTGTAGTTAAATACATCAACGGCCGCCGGGAATTGACTCACCCGAAGTAAATTTCGTTTTTCGTTGGTCGATTCAACCCTCCATCTGCAAGACCGGAGTAATGGCTTGCCTGAGGGATTGGCGGGCAGGCAGCCAGATCCAGAACAGGCCGTTGAAAAGGATGACCACGATCAGCAGGATGAGGTAGGTGGCTGGAAGGGTGTACGATGGCGAACTGAGCGATGGCAGTATGCCGGTCAGCCCGGCCAGCAAACCCAGCAGCACACCAGCCAGCAGAACGAAGAGGTATTCGGCTACTACTATCCTCAGGATCAGGTTTTTGCGTAATCCTATAGCCCGGTACAAGGCGTACTCCTGTTTCCGCTCGAGGATGTTCCGCAGGATGATGATCCCCAGCCCAATGGTGCCGATCAGCAGGCCAAACGCCCCCAGCATCATGAATACCGTGAGGTAGATGTTCGTCACTGAGTAAAAAGCTGCCAGCCTTTCGGATGCGGTCTCGGCCGTTAGTCCGTAATCAGGCAAAAGGGATTCCAGGGTTTGCCGGATGGTATCTGCCTGAGCTGCCGGTCCATCTACCAGCATCACCCGCGAACCACTGATGGTTGGATAATGGTGTTTCAGCAGGCTGTCG
>JAWOGX010000154.1:0-5412 GCA_046496455.1 Bacteroidales bacterium
GGATTGACCGATTATGATATTGACACCCTGAAAAGGATGCTTGAGGAAGCCGTTAAAGGTGAAAATTATGAGCTGGCTTCTCAGATCAGGGATGAAATCAACCGCAGAAAACCGCAACATGATTAGGAAAAGAGGGGTGTTTCGCACAATCATTCTGGCTTTCAGCCTTTTTATCATCTTAACCGGCCTTCTTGTTCAGGCCACATCAGCCAACAACCGCGATCAGGATACTACAGCCATCTCCATGGATGAAGTTCCGGAACTGATCCAGCAAGACACAGCCGTTTCTGCGACCAACAACAACGCAGAAAATCTGCGCATCCTGGCAGGTCTTGTTCCCAGCCCAACCATTGGATCAGTGTTCAGGGGACTTGGAGGCCTCGCCGTCCTGATCCTGCTCGGATGGATCTTCAGCAGCAGACGGAAGTCGATCAAGTGGCGAACAGTGCTCGGTGCACTCCTTTTCCAGGTTGTTATCGCACTTTTGGTGATTTACTGGCCACCGGCACGCAAAGCCATCGAGCTGATGGGGCAGGCTTTTGTAAAAATCCTTGCATTCACCGAGGAAGGGAGCCGGTTCGTATTCGGATCGCTGGTAGACCAGGAGTCCTTTGGTTTTATCTTCGCCTTCCAGATCCTTCCCACCATCGTTTTCTTCTCTGCACTCACATCCCTCCTGTATTATTTCGGCATCATCCAGTTCGTGGTGTTCCTTTTTGCCTGGGTGATGACGCGGCTGTTGCGCCTTTCGGGTGCAGAAAGCCTCTCTGCTGCCGGGAATATCTTCCTGGGACAGACCGAATCGCCATTGCTGATCAAGGGTTACCTTGACAGGATGACACGCTCCGAAATACTGCTTGTCATGGTTGGGGGGATGGCTACCATTGCCGGCGGGGTGCTGGCCATGTACATCCAGTTCCTGGGTGGGGGGGATCCAGCATTGATGAACATCTTTGCCGTCCATCTCATCACCGCTTCGGTGATGGCAGCCCCCGGTGCCGTGGTTATGGCAAAACTGCTCCTGCCTGAAACAGAAACCATTGACACCAACATCAAAATCCCCAAAGAGAAAATCGGTTCCAATGTTTTGTCGGCCGTGGCCAACGGAACCACTGACGGGTTGCGCCTGGCCGTCAATGTCGGGGCCATGCTCCTGGTCTTCCTCGCTTTCATCGCCCTTTTCAATTTCATCCTGCTGAAAATCGGGGACTGGACCACGCTGAACCTATGGGTAGCACAGATTTCCAACGGACAGTACGAGAACTTCTCGCTTCAGTTCATCCTTGGCTACACCATGGCTCCACTCATGTGGATCATCGGGGTGAACGGACAGGATATTACCCTGGTGGGGCAGTTGCTGGGAGAGAAGATCATCCTCAACGAATTCGTAGCCTACACGAGCCTGGGTAATATCCTTCAGGGGGGGGGCTTTGCCAACCCCAAGTCGGTCATCATTGCCACCTATATCCTTTGCGGATTTGCCAACTTCGGCTCCATCGGGATACAGATCGGAGGGATTGGCGCCCTGGTGCCTGAAAAGAGAAAGATGCTTGCAGAGCTAGGCTTCCGGGCTCTCCTCGGAGGTGCGCTCGCTTCTCTCCTCTCAGCGACCATCGTAGGGATGATCTACGGTTAGTTTTTGTATTGATATTAAGGATTATGCGACAATATTTAGACCTGCTTGACCATGTGATGCGGAACGGAACCCTGAAGGGGGACCGGACTGGAACCGGTACCCTCAGCGTGTTCGGATACCAGATGAGATTTGACCTCGGGGAGGGATTCCCCTGCCTGACCACCAAGAAACTGCACCTCCGCTCCATCATCCATGAGTTGCTGTGGTTCCTGAAAGGGGAGACCAATATCCGCTACCTCCATGAAAACAAGGTTACGATCTGGGACGAGTGGGCAGATGAAGAAGGCGAACTGGGGCCTGTATACGGCCATCAGTGGCGCTCCTGGCCTGCCCCTGACGGAAGCGCTGTGGATCAGATCTCTCAGGTAATCCACTCCATCAGGCACAACCCGGATTCCAGGCGCCATATTGTCAGTGCCTGGAATGTTCCCTTTATCAACCAGATGGCACTGCCCCCCTGCCATGTCCTCTTCCAGTTCTATGTTGCCGACGGTAAACTCAGTTGCCAGCTCTACCAACGCAGTGCCGACATCTTCCTCGGGGTGCCGTTCAACATTGCAAGTTATGCCCTGCTCACACATATGATCGCCCTGGTCACAGGGTTAAAAGCGGGAGAGTTCATCCACACCTTCGGGGATGCGCACATTTACCTCAACCATACGGATCAGGTCAAGCTTCAGCTCACACGGGAACCCCTACCCCTCCCCTCCCTGTACCTCAACCCTGATGTGAAGTCCGTTTTTGATTTTGCCTTTGATGATATTTCTCTCGTCAACTACCAGGCCCACCCGCACATCAAGGGTGATATTGCAGTCTAACCATGAACACAACACAACCCAGAATCGCCATCATCGTGGCCATGGACCAGAACAGGGCCATCGGCCTCAGGGGAGATATGCCCTGGCGTCTTTCGGCTGATCTGAAAAGGTTCAAAAGGATTACCCTGGGTCACCCCGTCATCATGGGGCGCCGCACTTTTGAGTCCCTCCCCGGGGGGGCCCTCCCCGGCAGACACAACATTGTGGTGACCCGGAACATTTCTTTCGCCCCGGAAGGGGTTACTGTCGCCAACACCCCTGAAAAAGCCCTCGAAATCTGTGCGGGGGAACCGATCGTATTCATCATCGGTGGCGGGGAACTCTACCGTTATTTTCTCCCGGTGGCTGACCTGCTCTACCTCACAACAATCGAAAACACCTGGGAGGCGGATACCTGGTTCCCCGAAATTGACATGAAATGTTTCAGCATTATTTCAACCCAGGTTGTGCGTGATGACCCTGCATTCCCATTTGCATACCGGTTTACTGACCTGGAAAGAATTTCGGAACATCCTATTTGACAAATGTGTTTGGTTGTGTTATTTTTGCACTTTCTGAACTTTTTTTGCTGAAGCTTGTTTCAGTCTTTGAACCCAAAAAACCAAACGCTATGAGGAAAACTTTTCTGCTACCGATGGCAATGATTGCCTTTGTCATCATCCTGTTTTCAGGATGCGAACAGGATCTGTCAAAGATCGACACCAAACCGGCTGAATCTGTGCTCAATGTCATGAAGGGCTTTTCAGATATTATCCTGATTGTTGACGACGGCCTTGCCCCTGACAGCGCCAAGAACGGCATGAAGATCATGGGGCCTGGTTACACCGAAACCATAGAGGGGGATTACCCCAATAAGCTCATTACATGGGATTTCGGAACGGAGGGCGAAACACAGGGAAAAATCAAAATCCTCCTGAATGATGATTACACCAATCCCGGTGCTTTTGCACAGATCACCTTTGAGGATTTTATTTACAAAAACAAGCCGGTGGATGGAAACATCAACTACGAAAATCTTGGTAAGACGCCTGATGACAAGGACGAATACTCCTTTGAACTGAACCAGGCCAGGGTAGACTCCAATGAGCTTTCTGCTCTCTGGAAACTGCAAAGAACAGTTGGTGGGCTAACCCCGGAACAGTCCGACGATGTCTTCAACATTTCACAGTACGACCAGATGATTGCCAGTGGTGTTACCAAAGATGGTGTTGAGTTTACCCTCAACCTCATTGAAGGCCTGGTATTGGACCTCTCCTGCGAACACATCATCACAAAAGGGATTTTCGAACTGCTTTACGAAACTACAACGATGAAAGCCGACTTTGGTGAAGGGGATTGCGACAACAAGGTGGTTGTAAACAACGGCGTTGTTAAAGCCGACATCTTCTTCTGATAGTTTTTCTGTCAAAAGTCTTCTGAAGAACCTGATCCCGATAAAGGATCAGGTTTTTCTTTTCTTCTTTTTTGCCGCAGGAAACAGCACATTATTCAGGATGAGCCGGTAGCCCGGTGAGTTTGGGAACAGGTCCAGGTCTGTGGCAGGGTCACCCACCAGGTGCTGATAATCTTCAGGGTCATGGCCTCCGTAGAAGGTCCATGTTCCGTTGCCGAACTCCCCGTGGATATACCTCGCTTCTCCGGCAGGTTTGTTTTCACCCATGATCAGCACACTGCTTTTAATGAGTTTTGAATTAAAAGCCGTGGTCTGACCCATAAACCCCTTAATGGTATTTTCATGGCTCTGGCAAAGCATTGCAGGCACGGGATCCCACTTTGCCGAGAAATCGAACAGGGTGAAGAAATCGTTCTTCTGGGTGAGGCTCTTCGGGCGGGTTTCCGTTACATCGATATCTGAAATTTCATACCTGTAAGGGGAGATGACCAGGCTGAAATTCTCAAAGGCGAAGCAGTTGTCGTAATTCAGTTTTTTCTGTGCATCAGGCTCTATCGGGTCACCGTCAAACATAACGTCTGCGATATCCACCCCATCAGCCGCGAGGGCAACATCATAACTATCAGGGGCGGAACACATCGCAAACATATATCCGCCACCAGCCACAAAGTCCCTGATCTTCTTTGCCACAGCCAGCTTCAGTTGTGATACTTTAGAGAAACCCAGTTTCCGGGCAAGCTCTTCCTGGTATCTCTGCTCTTCAATATACCAGGCGAAATTCCGGTAGTTGTACCAGAACTTTCCATATTGCCCGGTAAAATCTTCATGATGCAGATGAAGCCAGTCATAGGTTGGAAGCACACCACCCACCACATCCTCGTCATAAATGGCATCATAGGGGATCTCGGCATAGGTCAGCACCAGGGTCACCGCATCATCCCAGGGCAACTTGTTGGCCGGGGTGTATACAGCGATACGGGGAGGTTTATGCAGGCGGATATCCTGCTGATTCACTTCCGGTTGTGCAATCATGCTCCTGATTGCGGCTGCCTGCACATCAGCGATGATTTCGTAGGATACACCACGGATGTTGCATTCGGTTTCGAACACTTTCGTATGGGCAAACATAAAGCTTCCCCCGCGGTAGTTCAGTAGCCAGCTTACTTCAACATCGCGTGCCAGGATGTAATAGGCTATGCCATAGGCTTTCAGGTGGTTTCTCTGACTGTTGTCCATGGGAATAAGCATATAGGCTCCAAAAAGCACATGGCTGCAGGAGAAAAAGAGCAGAAAGGTCAGGGTGATTCTTCGTAAAAGCGGAAACATACTATAAAAACTTGTTAAAATTGCGATTCTTCGGTTGATGAAACGGATAAAAGCAAATTCCATTGCCTGTCAAAACAGTGGCTCCTTATCGGTTCCGAACACATCATCGTTCATTTTTGAAAACCTTTTGATGGTTTTGGATTCGAATTTCTGATTTGGCGTGATCGGCACGGGGTCATTCAGGATCGACTGGGGCTCGAAAAAGGTATCGGGGTTTTCAAACCGTGCGAAATTTGCCA
>JAWOGX010000342.1:0-5895 GCA_046496455.1 Bacteroidales bacterium
CAAATACAAATGTAATGGCATTTTCATAAACGGTGAGTGCCGGGGATGGGGCACCGTAGTAATTCCCGACATCCTCCCACTGCCATGACCGGATAACCGGCATATCGCCAAAGAGCCCACTGCTGCCGATGATGCACCCGCGGATGGCAGTGATCCCATTGCGCTGCAATTCATGGTATATCCTGGCATACAGTGTATCAAGCGAAGCGCCGGGCAGAAACCGGGCTGAGCCCATGGTTGGATCACCACCACCCACGATCCGGAGGTTGCCGTGAAGATGCCCCAGGGAATCTACCAGGCCTGTCACGGTAACCAGGGTTTTATATCGATAATCCTCACCCAGGTTTGCCAGGGCAGGTGCCAGGGTAAATGGCTTGAGTGTGGAAGCAGGCATCAGCGAAAGATGCTCATTCACGGAACGGTATGTCTGCCGGGAGGCAACATCCACTGCACAAAACCCCCACGATGCACTCTTCAGAGGGGCAGATGCGGCAAAATCAACAAGCGCACTGTCAAACGCATTTGTAGTTGATGGTATGGTCGTGAGGTCCTGCGCATGGATGACGGATTGCAAACCCAGGCAAAGTAGAAGTATCAGAATGGAACTGATCACCCTTTTATATTGTTCCGGAAACCAGCCGGTTCTGCTTTGTATGCTATTCATGGCTCCTTCACTTTTTCGAAAAGCTAAATTAAACTTTTCGGATGAATCATATCGTCTCTTTTCTGCTGTTGCTTCTGGCACTCTGGTTTGCATTCAAAAAATAAAGTGCAAGGCTGAATCACCTGATTACTAAAGATATTATCCTCCATTACTCCATGTGAATCCTTGGCAGGCTTTTTTTTGACACTGATGCACGAATCAGATCCTATGGTGTGCATCATCCCTGAATTTGTGGCTGAGGGTCAGATTGTCGGGTACTCAGCTTGAAGTATCCGTGAATCCATGGCGATGAATGAAAATCAGCAAAAAAATATCAAAACGGCACTATAAAATATTTTGTACTTCGGATGAATTTATCGTAAGTTTGGTTCCATTAACCAAACCAGAACAGAAATGAGCTTCATCAAGGAATTCAAGACGTTTGCCGTCAAAGGCAACATGATGGACATGGCAGTCGGTATCATTATCGGCGCTGCGTTCGGGAAAATCATCACCTCCCTGGTCAACGACATCATCATGCCTCCCCTCGGTGCTTTGCTGGGAGGTGTTAATTTCACCGATCTGAAGATCCCGATCAAGGGTGAATACACCAATGAAGCAGGTGAACTGATCGCTGCCGTGACATTGAATTACGGCAACTTTATCCAGACCGCAGTGGATTTTCTGATTATTGCCTTTGCCATCTTCATGGTCATTAAATGGATGAACCGGCTGAAGAAAAAAGAGGAAGCTGCACCAGCCCCTCCGGCAGAACCGCCTGTTCAGGAAAAACTCCTTGAGGAGATCAGGGATCTGCTGAAGAGTCGAGAGTAGAGAGTAGAGAGTCGAGAGTCTAGAGTCGAGAGTCTAGAGTCGGACTCACCGGTGCCTGATCCGCCAGTTAGCGGACCGAAGGCACAGTGAAGAGGAGTCTGGGGTCGAGAGTGCTTTGGGGCAGTAAGGGTGTTTTTTGCAGAAAGCAGGAGCATGTGTGCTGCCCCATGTTTTTAGTATTTCAATCATTATCCACCAATTCAATAAAAATGAAACACATTATTCTTGGGATGTTGCTTCTGGTTTTTCTGAGCAGCACTGCACAGCAGGATACCGTTGTTGCCAGCAAAGAGAGTGAAAAAATCAAGACCGGATGGACGCTGGGGCTTCTGCCGGCTGTTGCCTACGATTCAGACCTGGGTTTCAAGTACGGCGGGCTGGTCAACTTCTACAATTTCGGGGATGGCTCTACTTATCCCAACTACCTCCACTCCATCTATCTTGAGGTGAACCGGACAACAAAAGGGAGCGGTGCCAATCAGCTCTTTTTTGATTCGGAACATCTTTTTAAGAAACGGAAAATCCGTGTAACTTCTGATTTGAGTTACCTCACCGAGCAGGCGCTGAACTTTTACGGGTTTAACGGAGCTGAAGCCTACTACAATCCAGCATTTGAGGATGATCTGTCGGATGATTACATTTCCAGGATGTATTACCGTATGGATCGGAGGATGCTTCGGTTCACCACGGACTTCCAGGGATATATCTACAAGAACCAGCTCAGGTGGCTCCTTGGGGTGGCCCATTTCACCAACCGGATCGGCACTGTTGACATCGACAAGCTGAACAAGGGGAAAGATGCGGACAAGCTGCTTCCGGATGAGGAACTGCTCTACGACAAATATGTCAAATGGGGCATCATACCTGAAAAGGAAGCAGATGGAGGGGTGAACAATTACCTGAAAGCCGGTTTTGTGTATGACACCCGTGACATCGAGGCGAATCCGAACAAAGGGATCTGGACTGAAGCGCTCATCCTGGCAGCACCGGAATTTCTGCTGAACAAGGAGAATGCTTTCGGGAAGCTGGTTTTCATTCACAGGCAATATCTTACACTTGTACCCAAAAGACTGACTTTTGCCTACAGGCTTGGCTACCAGGGCACCATCTGGGGGGATGCCCCGTTTTATATGCAGTCATACCTTTTCAGCAGTTACTCCCCCTCCATCATTTCCGAAGGTTTGGGCGGAGCAAAATCACTACGGGGGATTCTGCGTAACAGGATTGTCGGGGATGGATTTACCTATGGAAACTTCGAATTCAGGTATAAATTCCTCAGGACAACATTTTTAAAGCAGAACTTTTACCTGGCCGTCAATCCGTTCATGGACCTGGGGATGGTGATTGACCCGGTGAAGGTGGATCGCGATCTTTTACCCCCGGGTGAAAATCCCGACGACTATTTCAGGGAGGATTGTGATTGCCTTCATGTAGCATACGGCATGGGGCTCCATGCTGCGTTGAACGAGAATTTTGTGCTATCGGTCAACTACGGGATAGCCCGTTACAAACAGGACGGCAAGTCGGGGTTGTATATCGGGACCAACTGGTTGTTCTGACTTTATCCGATGACCTGATGCCTGGTGAGCAGGAGTTCCATCTCCTGCTGCAGTGAAAGGGCTTCGGCACGTGCTTTTTCTGCAAAATCTTCCCCTTGTGAAGCGAAGATAATACTCCTGGAGGCATTCACCAGGAGGCCACAATCTTTGGTCATCCCAAATTCAGCCACAGCTTCAAGGCTTCCACCCTGTGCGCCCACACCAGGCACAAGCAGGAAGTGATCAGGGGCCAGCTTCCTGATTCCCTGGAGCATTTCGGCTTTTGTGGCACCGACTACAAACATCATCGCCTGGTCATCAGCCCAATCAAACGATTTAACAATCACCTGTTCATACAGTTTCTTATGGCTGTATTGAACCCTGATCCCAAAACGATCGAGGGTGGAGGGGATCCAGGGCTGGGTCACCTGGAAATCGAAGGCGCCGTCATTGGAGGTGAGCACCAGCAGGATAACCCATTTCCCGTCATGGCCCAGGAAGGGTTTCACAGAATCAGACCCCATGTAAGGGGCGACCGTGATTGCATCAAAAGGGAGTGTCTCAAAGAAAGCTTTTGCATACTGCCGGGATGTGTTTCCGATATCGCCCCTTTTGGCATCAGCAATGGTGAAAACTTCTTTACCGAAACCATGCAGGTAGTTGATTGTCCTTTCAAGGCTGTGCCATCCTGAAATACCGCGGCTCTCATAAAAGGCCAGGTTAGGTTTATAGGCAACCGCCAGGTCGATGGTTGCATCAATGATCGCTTTGTTGAACGCAAAAACCGGATCCTCCTCGGTGAGGAGATGTGGAGGAATTTTGGCAATATCGCTGTCAAGCCCGACACAGAGAAAACTTTTCTTTTTCCTGATCAATCCTGCCAGTTCTTGTTTGTTCATGGCTGATGGTTGTTAATGTTGATGTAAAACGGAGTACTGCTCTTTATTCTGTACTTACGGCTTCCTTGAGTCTTTCAGCATTTTCGGCCACCTGCAGTTTTTCAATCAGTTCAGTGATATCCCCGTTCATGACTGACTGAAGATTGTACAGGGTCAAGCCAATCCTGTGGTCGGTAACGCGCCCCTGCGGGTAGTTGTAGGTGCGGATCTTGGCACTTCTGTCGCCGGTTGAGACCATCGTTTTTCGTTTTGAAGCGATCTGGTCAAGGTATTTCTGATATTCGAGTTCAAAGATCCTGGATCTGAGCACCTTCATCGCCTTGTCAAAGTTTTTGAGCTGAGATTTTTCGTCCTGGCACGACACTACGATCCCGGTTGGGACGTGGGTGAGGCGGATCGCGCTGTAGGTGGTATTTACGGATTGTCCGCCGGGACCACTGGAGCAGAAAGTGTCTTTCCTGATATCGGAGGGGACAATGTCAACATCAAATTCATCAGCTTCCGGAAGCACCGCAACAGATGCAGCGGAAGTGTGGATACGCCCCTGTGTCTCTGTCTTCGGAACGCGCTGTACACGATGCACGCCGCTCTCATATTTCAGAATTCCGTATGCATTCTCCCCTGTGACATCAAATACCACCTCTTTAAACCCTCCGGCAGTGCCCTCTGTCAAACTCACCAACTCGTGCTTCCATCCCTGATTCTCCACAAATTTCGTAAGCATCCTGTAAAGATCACCCGCAAAGATGCTGGCTTCGTCACCGCCTGTCCCGGCGCGGATTTCCACGATGGCATTCTTGCTGTCCTGGGGATCCCTGGGTAGCAGCATGATCCTGACCTCCTCCTCCATCGCTTCCTTCCTCTCCTGAAGCATGAAAATCTCCTCCTTCGCAAGTGCCCTGAACTCCTCATCCTTCTCCTTTGCAAGCAATTCTTTGGACGACTGAAGATTGTCCAGCACATTCTTGTATTCCTTATAGGCATTGACAACCGGTTGAAGCTCCTTATAATCTTTATTGAGTTTCACATACCGTTTCATATCACCGATCACAGCCGGATCGTTGATCTGTTTTTCTATCTCAAGGTATTTGGCGTATAATGATGCTAACTTATCAAGCATAAGATGAGTCTCCTGATTTTTGGGACTGCAAAAATAGTAAATAGAATCGGATCAGGGCTACCTGGAATAATCAAAGGTGCCGTTTGGGTTACTGATGGTCACCGAGGCACGGTCGGATTTTTGGCATCTTCCGACGATCCGGGCGTCAATATTAAATCCGGAAGCGATGTCGATGATCCGCATTGCAGAAGTTTCATCCGGCACATAGCACTCCATTCTGTGGCCCATATTGACCACCTGGTACATCTCTTGCCATGGGGTTCCGGATTCTTGCTGTATCAGCCTGAAGAGCGCGGGGACAGGAAACATGTTATCCTTAATCACATGGAGGTGATCGATAAAGTGCAGGATTTTTGTTTGCCCTCCTCCGCTGCAGTGCACCAGACCGTGAAGATTATCTTTAAGCTCTTCCAACACCTGGTGGATGACCGGCGCATAGGTTCGCGTAGGAGACAAGGTGAGCAATCCCACATTCACGCCATCAATTTCCGTAGGATCAGTAACCTTGAGAGACCCTGAGTAAGTCACCCCGGCAGGGAGGTTCGGGTCAAAAGTTTCGGGATATTTTACGCGATAATCCGGATGCAGCAGATCGTGTCTGGCAGAAGTGAGCCCATTGGAACCCATGCCACCGTTGTATCGATCCTCGTAGGAAGCCTTACCGTCACTGGCAAGCCCCACAATCAGGTCTCCCGGTGCAATACGGGCATTGTCAATAACCTTGTTGCGCCGGATACGGGCAACGACGGTGCTGTCAACGATCACGGTCCGAACCAGGTCACCTACATCAGCCGTTTCTCCTCCGGTAGACCAGATCCCGATGCCCAGTGCGCGCATTTTCTCCAGAAACTCTTCCGTCCC
>JAWOGX010000021.1:0-2925 GCA_046496455.1 Bacteroidales bacterium
AAAAAAAACTGATACCACGAGATTGGGAAGATTCAGAATCCATCCATCAGAAAGATGATTTCAGCCTGCAGGGAAATCAACACTGTGTAAGTGATCCGATGTGTGAAATCAGGCTGTGTGACGACAAATATAAGAAAATAAGGACTTTAAGTCAATGGTTGCCTGGGAAAAAACTGATAGGTCAGGCAATCGGAAAATATTACATTTTAGAAACTTAACACGAAATATTTCCCATTTGATATTGGATTCGCCTTGATCTTTTCATATATTTGGTGGTTCTTTTTCTTTGTCCCATTATTGCCTTCAGTATTTACCAAAACCCAAATGCCATGAAGAAGATCATTTTTCTTTGTTTTGCAGTGCTGACATGCACAATGCTGCTCCTGCATTCAGGGTGCATGAAAGATGAAGCAAGCCTGCCAGGGGAGAAATTAATCAAATCCTCGAACCTGTGTGATTGCATCGACCCCTGTAACCCGGTCTATTGCGAGGAGACACTACAGAAGGTTGTGACCTGGGGTAACCCAAAACATCAGTTTTCCAAGACAGTTGATGTCATTTGTTACAACACGCTGAGTCAATTTGTCATTAAAGTCAAAAGCTCTGAACAGTGGGCCGATATGCTGATTGATGGTGTGTCTGTATGGACTCAGGGTCCGGTTGCCGCCAATATTGAGGGGGTCTATTCTGTTGATCTCCCCATTGGCTGGGAGAATGGAGATGATTATGATTTTACGCTTAAAGTCGTTGGGTCCGGCCCGCAAGCCATTTTTGATATCGAATATTCGCTGGTGGGGGAGTGCCCAAAAGTTGCGGATGCTGATGGTAACCTGTACCGGGTTGTGAAAATCGGCACACAGACCTGGATGGCTGAAAACCTGATGACGACCAAATACAATGACAATACATCTATACCACTGGTTGAGAACAATGCTGCATGGGGTGCTTTAACCACACCGGGTTACTGCTGGTATGGAAACAGCTTTGCGAATTATGGTTCAGTCTATGGGGCACTCTATAACTGGTATGCTGTAGAGACAGGCAAGCTCTGCCCCACCGGCTGGCATGTGTCTACCGATGCCGACTGGACCACCCTGATCAGTTATTTGGGCGTTACAGGTGCAGGTGGAATCCTGAAGGAGGCTGGACTCGACCACTGGACTCCTCCAAACACCGGAGCGACTGATGCAAATTGTTTTACGGCCCTTCCGGGAGGTTATCGGAGTGTTGCCTTCGGAACTTATTGGCAGATTGGTGAGCAGGGTCATTGGTGGTCCGCAACGGAATTTAATACAGATGCAGCCTGGGGCCGGGTGATGTACCATGATGCAAGCAGTATTGGCAGGTACGCATACGATAAAAACTATGGCTTTTCAGTGCGTTGCGTGAAGGATAACTGAGCTGGTCTGTTAACCCAACATCCCCACCCTGAAGGGTAAAATGCGTAAGGTCAGAACCCCGGGATCTCTTTCAGGGGAGGTTCGATTTCGATCTGCAGCGCGTTGTTGAACAGCGCAAAGAAGGTATACTGCGAGACGAGAGAGATCAGGTCAACCAGTTCCTGTTCTTTCAGCCGGCTCCCCCAGGATTGCCAGGCTTCTTCCCGTATGGTGCGGTGCTGCACCATTTCATCGGTGAGCACCAGGAGGGCAAACTCCCGATCCGGAAACACACGGGGTACCGGGGTGGCTTTCACTGCTTCCAGCTCCGCATCGGTGGCCCCGAACTCCCGGGCAACCGGCACATGGTGTTTCCACACATACTGGCAGCGGTAATGGATCCCCATTCTCAGGATGACCAGCTCCTGCTCGCGGACGGAGAGTGCCATTTCAAGCTTTGAAGTTACCCAGTAGTCCAGGAAAGGCCCCATGGTCCCGGGGTTGTACATCAGCGTCCCGATGACGTTCACCGGGAAGTACGGGCCCTTCAGGGTGGAGCCGGGTATCCGCTCCATGGTTTTGATCCATTCGTCCCGCATTTCGCTCATGGGCAGGGGAGGGATCCGGGGTGCTGTTTCAGGGCCGGGTTTGTGTACTGGTTCCATCGTAATTATTTTTTTTCTTTGAGTAAAGGGTATTGTCATCGCAAATATAATTCAATATATTTGATGACCATAATTCGTTTTGCTGATTGTCTATCAAATTAATATCCACAGTAACAACCAAAACTAAATCTCTATGAAAATGCCATTTCAGATTATTCCTTTGCTGATAACCGGGTTAGTGCTTATGTCTGTTTCAGGGTGTAAGAAAGATCAGGATAACCTGCAACCCGGCACGGTGAAAGATACCGATGGTAACACTTACAAGATTGTCGAAATTGGTGATCAATGGTGGATGGCAGAAAACCTTAAAACGACCAGGTATAATGATGGTACCCTAATCCCCAATCAGCCTGACGATACTTTATGGGTTGATTTGACAACGGGGGCTTATTGCTGGTATGATAATAATTACAACAATCTTGGGTCTGTGTATGGAGCATTGTATAATTGGTTCGCCGTGAGCACGGGAAAGTTATGCCCACAAGGATGGCATGTACCAACCGATGAGGAGTGGACAAAAATAATCTCTTATCTGGGTGAATTAACTGTAGCAGGAGGCAAACTGAAAACAACGGGAACCTTTGAAGGTGGCACAGGTTTGTGGAGAGACCCTAATACTGACGCAACCAACGAATCCGGCTTTTTGGGGCTTCCGGGAGGCCGCAGAGACAACTATGGGAATTTCGGCCACGTTGGATACTACGGCGACTGGTGGTCGTCTACGGCCGGCTCAACGACGACCGCCTGGAGCCGGGAACTGGGCTACAATTACAGCAATGTCTACAAGGGCAGCAGCAATAAGGGACTTGGGTTCTCTGTGCGGTGCGTGAAGGACTGACCCCGATAGTTTGAGTGTGAGTATTGAGTGTGAGTTTCCCCTG
>JAWOGX010000027.1:0-19358 GCA_046496455.1 Bacteroidales bacterium
ATAACCTGAATCGTCGAGGATAAATGCCCCCCTGCGCTGCAGGTAATGATAGCGCATCATGTTTGCTTTGCCGTGTGCACTGGCTGCGCCAAAGCGGGAAGACCGGAAGATGCCTGCCATAAAGGTTACATAATAATCCATGATATCCCCTTCGAGTTCACCTCTTTCAACCATTTGGGTAACAAGCCATAGACCAAGCACATCGGCCTTGTTCTCCTCGATGGGGCTGTATGCCTCCTTCAATGCCGTCCGAACTGTTCCAAGCCCGTTCACGGTGTTTTTGATCCCCATGCCATGGGCGATTTCGTGAAACATGGTATTGGCAAAGAAAGCTTCGAATCTCACATGGTGCTGCTGATCAGGATGGATGACTATCTGCGAGATGGGTATCAAAATCTTATCGAACTTGGCCTGCATGGAGTTCTTCAGCTGGAGTTTCCTTGAGCCAGCCTTTAGCTGCACCTCTTCATCATTGGGAAGGTTTATGGCGATGGTCTTGCTCCCGGCATTGCAGTCGCCGGCATAGAACACCGCTGAGTAGACATTGATATCGGCATCGGTACCGGGAACCTCAGCTTTGTAGTCTTCTGGCACCGGCAGGATAGATTGCATCTCGGGAAGGTAGTTGTTGAACTTCTGCAGCATCTGGCTCCAGTCATGATCCTTTATCAGGATAAATGCCTCATAGGCTGCTTTATAGCCAAACAGCCCATCCTCATAATTTTCGATTGCACCGATCACGAAGTCGATATTGGCCTCCTTCATTTTCATCCAGGCAAAGTCGCTCTCCTGGTATTGGTCGGTAACAAGGGCCTGTGCCCTCAGCTCAAGGTAAGTCTTCAGATAAGGGTCCCTGGCCAGGGCAGCAGCAGCACGGATGTGCGTAGCAGCCTGTTTCAGCTCTTTCTCATAGGCCTTGTGGTAGGGGACAACAATGAGTTTTCCCGCTTTGTCCCGCCTGATGAGGGTGTAGAGGCTTGCTTTGTCAGGATGTTCGAATTTTTCAAACTCCTCTTTGGTCATATCAGCAGGATAAAAATTGGCGCCTTTGGGTTTGGCTCCGGCACTCTTCAGCCAGGGCTCATTGCCACCCAACCTGTCCCACGGGCCATAATTGATCGCTGCAAACTTCCGCTCATCCTCACTTTTCAACTGCTTCATCAACGCCTCTTTATCTCCATACGCCTGTTTCCAGAAAAGATCATCCATGATTTTTGCCGCTTCAAAAAGGTGCGCCAGCATCTGATGCTCCTCCAGCGAGAGATGGGAAATGTCAGCAGTAAGCATGAAATCAGCATATCTGGCCAGCCTTTGCTTCACCGGCTGATCGGCCCGGAACGCTACCAGGGCCACGGTTCCTGCCAGCATCATCGCGAAAATAAGTCTTCGGTTCATCTTATTCGTTTTTAAATGTTTCCAATGGACGAAAGTATACATTTTTTATGAAATCGGGGGCATAACCACTACTTTTGCCCCTGCTTATGAGTTGGATTGAAGTGATAATACTGTTAACGGCAGGGTTCGCCGTAGGCTTCATCAACACGATGGCCGGCGGGGCAACGGTGATCTCCCTTGCTGCGATGATCGTGCTGGGGCTTCCGATCTCGGTAGCCAACGCCACCCACCGTGTGGCCGCCATGTTCCAGACCCTGGCCTCCTCCGGGGCATTCTTCCGCCAGAAAGTGCTGGATCTCAGAACCGGACTCAAACTGGGCATCCCTGTCACCCTCGGCTCCATCATCGGCGCATGGGTGGCTGTCGACATCGATGAGAAGACTTTTGAGCTTATCGCCGGATTTGCCATGCTGACCATGCTTGTGGCAATGATTTTCAAGCCAGCGCTCTGGCTGCAAGGGAAGGCCAAAGAGCCCACCCTGAACCCATCCCCATGGCAATACCTCCTCTTCTTCGCCCTGGGGCTGTATGGCGGGTTCATCTACATCGGTATCGGCTATTTCCTCCTGGCAGCCCTGGTGCTTGGTACCGGCTTCGACCTCCTCAGGGCAAACGCCCTGAAGGTCTTCATCGTGCTGCTCTATGTCCCTTTCACCCTGGTTCTGTTTGTCATCAACGACCTGATCCATTGGCCCTATGCCCTCGTCCTCTCAGCCGGCCAGGCTACCGGAGCCTATATTGCCGCAAGGGTTTCCGTAAAAATGGGCACCGGTTTCATCCGATGGTTCATGATCATCTTCATCCTGGTCACCCTCGCAGAACTTTTCGGCATCATCAACCTGAAAGCGCTCTTCGATATCCGCTGATCCGGTCATCCCTTTGCCAAAAAAAATTGCACCTTTGCACCGAAATCATATGGTGATGACAGGCTTCCTATTTGACAAGATCGTTTTTGGACCGGTACACAGCCGAAGAATGGGTATTTCTTTAGGCATCAATCTTTTGCCTGTTGACGGCAAATGCTGCACCTTCAACTGCATCTACTGCGAATGCGGGTGGACCGATAAACCAAACGGAAAAGGGACCAGGCTTCCCGAAGCGGAGGAGGTTGCCTCAGCCCTGGAGAAGCGGCTCCAAACCATGCAACCCCTGCCCGATGCCATTACCTTTGCCGGCAACGGGGAACCCACCATCCATCCTGAATTCGCCCGGATCATCGATGATACGGTGAGGCTCAGAGAGAAGTATGCCCCCAAAGCGCTCATCAGCGTCCTGTCCAACGGAACCAGGCTGCACATCCCCGAGGTTTTTGATGCCCTGCTCAAAGTGGAGATGAACATCCAGAAACTGGACGCCGGGAAGGAGGAAACCATCCGCCTTATCAACCAGCCCAACCCGTCATTCAACCTGAACCAGCTGGTGGATAACCTTTGCAGGTTCAACGGCAGAATAATCGTCCAGACGCTCTTCCTGCGCGGCCATTACCGCGGGCAAACCATCGACAACACCAGCAATGAAGAGGTGACTTTTTGGATCGAACATCTGAAAAAAATCAAACCTGAATATGTGATGATCTACCCCATTGAGCGTGAGACTGCAGCCTCCGGCATAGAGAAAATCCCGTCAATGGAACTGGAAATTATTGCCGGGAAAGTGAGAAATGAGGGGATTGAAGTGAAAGTTTACGGTTAACCCAATTCAACCATGAAGGATCTATCTTTCTATGACCCCAAAATCCTGATTGCCCTGGGGGAGGCAATAGACAGGAATTTCAAAATTCATCAGTGGCTTCTCCAAAATGGTTATCCGGAACTGGCAGCACTCGCCAGCTCATTGCAGGCTGATGTCGATGCCTTTAAATGGCTGATGAGCAACGGGTACAACCATTTCGCCGCATTCAGCAATGCCATTGATGAAGACAACCAGGCCTACCAATGGCTGGTTCAATATAAATTCAGAATCCTGGTATTGCTTGTGGATGCTGCCTACCTGCGCCCTGAGGCACTAAAAATCCTGAAGGACGAAGGCCTTGTAATCTTTATCCGGTTAGCCTTTAAAATCCGGAAGCTGAAGGAGGATCAGCACCGGGATTACGATTTTTATTACAAAATGCACTTCTAGATTGCAGCCCTTCGACTTCGCTCAGGGTAAAATTGCAGATTGGAGAGATCAGACGTCACATTTCTCGAGGCATTCGAGAATCTGTGTCAAAGTACTGTGCTTCAGGAAATAGTATGTATTTTTCCCATCACGCTTGGACGCAAGAACCCCCTTATTCTTAAGGATATTCAAATGATGTGATGCAGAGGCCTGTTCAATTTTCAGGGTTTCATAGATCTCAGTCACATTCATCTTCGATTTGTCTTCCAGCATACCGATAATGGCAATCCTCATCGGGTGGGCAATAGCTCTTAATTTACTGGCAGCTTCCTCAAGCTTGGTAATGTCGAGTTGTGTCTTTGGCATAGCTTTCAATTTTTAACCATGCAAATATATAGTAGCCTTTTATAATTTGCAAGAAAAAACATTAAGTGGATTAAACTATTTTATGAAGATGTCTGTAAAGGTAAAATGATTCCCATCAAACAACCCTTTATCGCCAAGCTTCAGCTCGGGAATTACAAGCAAAGCCATGAAGGAGAGAGTCATAAACGGGGCTGCAAGAGATGCGCCCATCCTTTTGGCAAGGGCATCGATGCGCTGGTATTTTTCAGCAACGGTAAATATATCGAGGTCAGCCATGATTCCTGCAACAGGCAGCGGGAGGATTTCCTTCCCAACGGGGGATACTGCACTTAAGCCTCCTTTATTGGCCACGATCATGTTAACGGCTTCGCTGATCCAGCGGTCATCTGTTCCCACAGCAATGATGTTGTGGCTGTCGTGCGCAACCGTTGAAGCCAGGGCACCCTCACTGATGCCGAAACCGTGAATGAAACCCACGGCAGGTGGCGCAGAGTGGTAGCGGTTGATCACCACCAGTTTCAGCACGTCCCGGGTGGTATCGCACAGCAACTCACCATCCCTTGCCGGCAGCTCCCTAACGAGTGCATGGGTAACCAGTTGACCATCTTCCGCCCCGATCACCTTCACCTTAGTGGATAATGCTTCCACCCTGAAATCGGCAGGAAGGCAGGGAAGGGCTTCAAAGCGGTTAGGGCATTCCACCGGCACCGGGGGGATGAGTGCTTCCCCGTTCCTGGCCACAACCTCGCCACTGATGTATGTCTCTGCGACAGAGAACTGTTCTGGATGATCAATGATGATGAAATCGGCCGGATCACCCACCCGAAGCAGTCCGCATTCAAGGCCATAGTGCAGCACAGGGTTCAGTGTACATGCTCTTACTAGGTCCATCAATGGATACCCAAGTTTTACCCCCCTTCGGATCAGCAGGTTCATATGCCCTTTCAGCAAGTCATCAGGATGCTTGTCATCGGAACAAAACATCACCCGATCGGGATATTCACGCAGAAGAGGTAAAAGATCCTCAAAATTTCGGGCGGCCGAACCCTCCCTGATGAGGATCTTCATCCCCAGCGATACCTTCTCACGGGCCTCATCCAGCGAAAAACATTCGTGGTCGGTCGTAATGCCTGCCGCCACATATTTCTTCAGGTCATCCCCCCGCAACCCCGGAGCGTGGCCATCGACAGGTTTGTTCATGGCACGGGCGTGCGCCAGTTTCTGCATCACCACGGCATCCCCGTGGATCACACCGGGAAAATTCATCATCTCTGCCAGATAGAAAACTTCCGGTTTCTCAAGCAATTGCTTTACCTCAGGTGCGCCCAATACTGCTCCGGAACTCTCGAGTGGTGTTGCCGGCACGCATGAAGGGGCTCCGAAATAAAATCTGAAAGGCGTTTGTGCACCGTTGGCGATCATGAACTCAATCCCCTCCATCCCCAGCACGTTGGCAATCTCGTGCGGATCCGACACAGTGGCAGTGGTACCGTGCACCACAGCAGCGCGTGCAAACTCCGATGGGACCAACATCGAACTCTCCACATGTACATGGGCATCCACCAATCCTGGCATGATCAGCTGTTCTGAGGTTGTATGCTTCTCTGTTATCCTGCTGACCCTGCCATCCTTCACCTCCACCTCACCCCGGATAATCCTCCCCTCAACAGGCAGAACGATGGTACCCTCGACCGTAAATGTTTTCATTTTGCTCCTTTTTCAAACTGTATCAGCAAAAATAATAAAAGCACAGACCCGGTTGGTGGCAAAAAATCTTCAGCCAAAACTCAGAAACACCATTCTTCAGGATTCGGGCATTTATTGCCGCACCACGATCTGTTTTGCAAAGTTTTCCATACCAACTTTCAGCATCAGGAAATACGTTCCGGTTCCGAATGAGGAGGCATCCAGCTTCACGGTATGTTCACCAGCCGGGTAATCTGTTGGGTTTCCTTCATGCACCAGACGGCCTGCCTGGTCGAACAGGTAGAGTTCCAGCCGTGATGGCTCAGTGAGGGAGAAAGCCACATTGAAGATGTTTGGCGAGGGGTTCGGGAAGACCGAAGAGACCCCGAGGTTCCTGTTGACGCCACCGAACTGTTCGATACTCATGGTTTTCCTGTTCACAAATGCCACATAGATGTTCAGGTTGCCATTGTTGGTGCGTCCGTCGGTCCACACCGGGATGATGTAATCCTTCAGGCCCAGGACCTGGGTGTACTCCCCGATGCCGAAATCGTTGTTTGACAACCCCACCTTGGAGAAATCGGTGCCGGTGGTGGTAACCTGGTAAGCCGGGGAAAAGGTGCTACCGTAATCGAAACTTTCGGAAAAATTGTAATGTGCCACAATGTTGGCAGAGTCATCGCGGCGGTCGTACCATCCGAGGATGACATTCCCGTCGGGGCCGCAGCTGATACTGCTGTAATACTGATGTGCCGGGAAAGTGCTCTGATCATCATTAACCACTTTGGCCGGGCTCCAGCTGGCACCACCGTCAGACGAAGCGGAGAAGTAGATATCGAGGCCATTGTTCAGCTTGCTGGTTACCCCGTTGGCTGTCCAGGTGGCGTATATATGCGGGGTTGTCCGGCTGGCGGCCACGTAGCAGGCTGGATAAAGCCTGCCATCGCTGATGCCGGATACCGTTTCATTCAGCTGGCCGGCGGAGAACCTTGGCATCTGCATTTCAGATACCAGGGCAGGGGTTGAGAAAGTCTGCCCCCCATCTACCGAGCTGCTGTGGTAAATGCCATATTCGATGTTGTCTTTGGTGCCAAAGAAGACCACATGCACATGGCCGTAGATATCCACATCGAGGCTGGCAAACTGGCAGAGGGTGAAGGTGGAATCGGTGACGGGCACCGGTGCCGGATTGAAATTGAGGCTGTCGGCAGGTTTGGCGTGCACCACAATCTGATAACTCCCATTTTGCAGGTCAATCTGCACATAGCTCATATAAAGGTTGTTACGCCATATTGTATTGGAGCGGTCCACCGCCATCCACTGTTTATCGGTGACAGGCTTATCGGATGTACCGGTAGCATTGACCACCTTGCTGAAAGCCACTGCAGAGCCCGCCGGCCGGATCCAGGTCACCCCGCCATCATCGGAGTAGGCCCAGTAAAGGCCCCAGTAGATGGTATCCGTTGACATATTTTTGATCTGCAGTTCGAGCCATGAGAAATACGCCCTGCCGTTTTCATCGAAAGCCAGCACCGGGTCACCTCCCCCCACAGACAATGCTCCTGCGGCTGCGGGCATCGGATTGAATGCACTCTTGGTCCAGGTTCCACCAAAGTTCTTCGTGTAGTAGATCGGGGTTGACAGGGTGAACCCCCCCTGACGGATGGGGCTTGCAAGCAGGTTCAGGGTGTCCGTTGGATTCACCGCGGCATGCACTTCAGCATCGATGTTGGCACTGCTTACGATTGGCTTATCCGTGTATTCCAGGCTGCCTTTGGCACCATCCCCCTTCTCCGCGGAGGCATCGATAGCTGCCTGGCGAATTGCCATCTCGGGGTTGATTTTGATCTTTTCTTTCAGCATCCACTCTATCCCCTTTCGGTTCGGCTGGGCATACATCATCCCCGCTGTAACTGCCATCAGGAATACAAAAAGTGCAATTCTTGCTCTCATCTCCGTAATTTTACTGTTTTGATTAATTTTGATTTATCTTATTGATTTTCAGTTCAAAATCTGGTACATCCTCCATGAAAAGGATTTTCCCGGAAGCAGATTTGACGCGTTCAGGATGCCTTCGGTTACAGGTGTGTGCAAAAAATATCCCTTCTACCACTCCTCTTCCTCTGGTTTATCCGGCTTGGTGATAAATGCGGTCATTTTATCAACCATATCGTTGATCGTATCCCGGACCTGCTCCAGATAAGGTTTGTTCATGATATCGTAATAAGGTCCCTTCTTATCCAGCCATCGTTCCAGGGGGAACCGGGAAGAGGCCTTGAGGGTAAAATCCGTGATGGTGTAGCGGAACCTTCCATCGCGAAACTCAAGCTTGAACCTGTAGTTGATTGTTTTGGACGGCACTTTGGTACCGTTTACGTCATCGGTAAGCCTGATGCTGTAATTCCCTTCGATGATTCCGCTCTCCGGGCTCCGTTTTTTGGTGACAGATGAGGGGTTTGGGAAATAGGAATTCACCCATTCAATCCCTTTATTGTAAAGGTCATCCTTCATTTTTCCGGGAACCTGTACTACACCCTGCCAGGTGATCATCCCCGATTCATCTACAGGAACGATTCCTGCCAGGGTGGTATCCTGGGCTTGTAAAGCGCCGGCCAGTACCAGCATCAGTAAAGACAAAAATATCTTTCTCATGGCAATTTTGATAAAAATAAGAGGAGCTAAGGTAAGGATAATTTGGGAACGGGATTGGCGGCAAGATGTTCACCTCAAAAAAAAGAGCGCCTCTTCTGAGACGCTCTTCCTGTTTTATTGGATTGGCATAAAAGATTCTACATCATCCCCATGCCGCCACCCATCGGGGGCATTGAAGACTCGGGTTTGTCTTCCTTGATTTCCACAATGACACATTCAGTGGTCAGGAGCATCCCGGCAATGGAGGCAGCGTTCTCAAGGGCTACCCGTGTCACCTTGGTAGGATCGATCACACCTGATTCATAGAGGTTCTCATACTGCTCGGTGCGGGCGTTGAAACCGTAATCGCCACTCTTTTCCTTCACGTTCTGGACCACAACGGATCCTTCGATTCCTGCATTTTCAACGATCTGACGAAGCGGTTCCTCGAGCGCCCTACGGATGATGTTCACACCGGTACGCTCATCGTCGTTTTCCACTTCAACACCATCCAGCACACTGAGTGAACGGATGTATGCAATCCCGCCACCAGGAACGATTCCTTCTTCCACAGCAGCACGCGTTGCATTCAGTGCATCGTCGAAACGATCTTTCTTCTCCTTCATTTCCATTTCGCTGGCAGCACCAACGTAGATCACTGCCACACCGCCTGCCAGTTTGGCAAGACGCTCCTGCAGTTTTTCACGGTCATAGTCGGAACTGGTGTTTTCAATCTGCACCTTGATCTGACCAACCCTTGCGTTGATATCCTCTTTCTTCCCCTTGCCACTTACGATCGTGGTATTCTCCTTGTCAATCGTCACCTTTTCGGCCATACCAAGGTATGAGAGATCAGCACTTTCGAGCTTGTAACCACGCTCTTCCGAGATCACAGTTCCACCGGTGAGGATGGCGATGTCTTCGAGCATCTCTTTCCTCCTGTCGCCAAAACCGGGAGCTTTCACGGAGGCAATCTTCAGGGATCCCCTCAACTTGTTCACCACCAGGGTAGCCAGTGCTTCACCTTCCACATCTTCGGAAATAATGACCAGCGGACGGCCGGTCTGAACCACCTTCTCGAGAATCGGCAGGAGGTCTTTCATCGTAGAGATCTTCTTGTCATGGATCAGGATGTACGGGCTTTCAAACACCGCTTCCATCTTCTCGGTATCGGTCACAAAATAAGGACTGATGTATCCCCTGTCAAACTGCATCCCTTCAACCACATCCACATACGTCTCAATTCCCTTCGCTTCTTCAATGGTGATCACACCCTCCTGCTTTACTTTGCCCATCGCTTCTGCAATCAGTTTCCCAATCACGGGGTCGTTGTTGGCTGAGATGGAAGCAACCTGTTCGATCTTCTCGTTGTTTTCACCAATCACCTGCGACTGCTTTCTGATATTGGCGATCACGGCCGTAACAGCCTTGTCAATACCACGTTTCAGATCCATCGGGTTGGCACCGGCGGTCACATTCTTCAGCCCTGCATTCACGATAGCCTGTGCAAGCACTGTGGCAGTGGTGGTGCCGTCACCGGCCACATCACTGGTCTTGGAAGCCACTTCCTTCACCATCTGCGCTCCCATATTCTCGATCCTGTCCTTCAGTTCAATCTCCTTGGCTACGCTTACCCCATCCTTGGTGATGCCCGGCGCGCCGTAGCTCTTCTCAATGATCACATTCCGCCCTTTGGGTCCCAGGGTCACTTTTACCGCGTTTGACAACTTGTCAACACCCATCTTGAGGGCTTCACGCGCTTTAACATCGAATACTATGTCTTTTGCCATTTTATTAAGTTTTTAAAGATTTTAAGGTTTATAAAGTTCAGAGGGTTTAGATATTCAACTCTCAACTCCCGACTCTCAACTCTCGACTCCCGACTCTCGACTCTCAACTCTCGACTCTCAACTCTCGACTCTCGACTATTAAATAATCGCATAAATATCAGATTCCCTCATAATGAGGTACTCAACCCCGTCAATGCTGATTTCAGTGCCGGAATATTTTCCGTAAAGCACCTTATCACCCTCTTTGACTGTCATCGGTTCATCCTTTTTTCCCGCTCCGACAGCGATCACTGTTCCGCGCTGTGGTTTTTCCTTCGCGGTATCAGGAATGATAATTCCTGAAGCGGTTTTGGTTTCAGCCTGGGCAGGTTCTACCAACACCCTGTCTCCCAATGGTTTAATGCCTAAAGTCGTCATATGCTTTGTTTTTGGTTAATGATTATTTGAATGAATTCTGCAGCGCTGCCTGTCGAATATTATGCCATCCCCCCCGGAGCGGTTTTTTTGTCACATTATCACTACATCGGTGGCCTCAGAAAAAAAAATGTCAGAATGATCCTGCCATTCTGACATAAAAGTCTTTTGATCGGCTGAGTTGCCCTATTCCGAGGGTATCTCTATCGGGCTGGTAGGGATGGGTTCATCAGCAGCCGGGGGAACCGGTGCAACAGGAAGATCGGTAATCTTTTTAAGGTCGGTACCGGCTCCTGCCTGGTTGGGCCTCTTGATGGCCATCACAGAGGCCAGGCTCAATACCAGCAAGGCAATGGCAAGTGTCCAGGTTGACTTCTCGAGGAAGTCTGCCGTCTTTCTGACGCCCATATACTGGTTGGAAGAGGAAAAGTTGGATGCCAGCCCGCCCCCCTTGGAATTCTGAACAAGTACAATTAAAACCAGCAATATGCTGACGATGATGATCAATACGGTTATCACAGTATACATTCCCGCTTCTCCTTATATATTTAATTTACAATCTGTTGTGCGAAAAACGAATCTCTTTGATCCGGGCTGCAAAATAACTGCTTTTTTCCGGGATTGTCAAAGATAATTTTTCAAAAATTTTGATGGCCTTTCCCCTGTTCCCCTGTTCAAGGTAAATATTGGCCAAAGTCTCGGTCACAAAGTCCATTGCCGGGATATTGCTTTTCTCGGCAATCTGCACTGATTCCTTAAAATCCCCCTCCCTGGGGACAATCCTGGGTTCGGCCTCGATAAATTTCTCGATGAGTTCGGTTTTAACCGGCTTTCCCACAGGAGGCTCCATCCTGGCAGCGCGTTCGGTATCTTCAGCCGGAACTTCGACAGGAATCTCGGGCTCAGCAGCATCTGACGGAACCAGTTCATCAGCCGGGATTTCGACCGGGATTTCCGGTTCAGTACCCCTTTCTTCTTGCTGCAATGGGTCTTCAGGATAGGATTCCGGGATATAGGGTCTGGCAACGAAGGTGCTGAATCGATCGCCATGGATCAGGTGGTACAGCACACTCCTGTCAGAGACATGAATGGCTGAACGGTTAAGCTGGGTATGGAACGAGGCATCACCGGATGTGTGCATCTTTTTCAGCAGGATGAGATGGAAGGTATGGCACCAGGGGTAATCCCCGGCAAGCTGCCTGAGTTCGGCAACACCCGTCTCCTCCAGCGATTTTCTGGACCGTACCGCCCTCCCCAGTTGATTTCTATCCATCTCTCTTATTATCCGTTAACATCAGATCCGTTATACGCCATCCTTCTGAATTTGTTCCGCACGGTGCATGGTGGTTGATCTCCTACCAGTTTACCAGCGCTCTGTTGAAAATATCCTCGACCAGCTCGGCATTGATCAGGTCTATCAGGTTGTTTTCCACGTTTGCCAGGCTCTCGCTGCTTGAATATTTCTGGAACCTTGAAAAGCGTGTCTCAAAATCCTTGTCTGGATCGATGCTGTTCTGAAACCTCACATTAATGGTGATTGTAAGCCGGTTCATGGCCGCGGTTTCGTTTGCCTGGATCGCTTCGGGCCGTGTATCATACCCCACCACTTCCCCCTCAAAATGGAGGTCGCCAATGCCGTTCGTGAGTTTCAGCCTTGTCTGTGAAGAGATCTTGTCAATGATGGCATCTGTAATTTTTTGGCTTAAGGCGGGTTGCGCCAGCTGCGCATTGTTCTGGAAGTAGGAAACCGAGAAAGTGGTGGCTTCGGCAGGGATAGACGCCCCGGAGGTGGTGTACCTGATTTTGATACAACCGGTCATGGCGACAACTGCTGTCAGGACAACCATCAGTATTAATCTTTTCATGGGTTTCCTATTCCTTGATATTATACTCTTTAATTTTCCGGTAAAGCGTCCTTTCTGATATCCCAAGCTCCTGGGCGGCGGCTTTTCGCTTTCCCTGGTGCCGCTGTAAAGCTTTTCGGATCAATTCTATCTCCCGCTTTTCAATCGAAAGCGACTCCTCAATGATCTCCCCATCATCCAGGAGCGCGTCGTCTGCATAGGATTCGTTGAAATATCCCGTATCCGGCTCTTCTCTGCCCATCTCCTCATCATGAATAAAAGATGCCTGATGCTCAAGGGGATCAAATCGTTTCAGGAAACCGGGGTTCTGCTTTTCGATCCGGTTCGCCATATCCGGGTCCTGAAGGATATGCATCACCAGCCCTTTAAGCTCATTCATATCCTTCTTCATGTCGAAAAGCACTTTATAGAGGAGGTCACGTTCACTGAACATATCGGAAGCATTACCGGCAGCATCGCGCAGGAGCACAGGCAGCTGGCTCACCTCGCTGTCGGGGAGGTAACGCAACAGGGTATCCCTGGTCACCATCCTGTTACGTTCGAGGATGGATAATTGCTCGGTAATGTTTTTGAGTTGCCTGATGTTGCCAGGCCAACGGTAACGGGCCAGCAGTTCACGCGCACCCTCGTCAAGGTTCAGCTCCGGGACACGATACCGTTCAGCAAAATCAAAAGCAAACTTCCTGAAAAGCAGTATGATATCCTCTTTCCTATCGCGCAGCGGCGGAACGGTGATCGGTACGGTATTCAATCTATAGTACAAATCCTCACGAAATCTGCCGTGCCGGATCGCTTCCGTGATATTCACATTGGTGGCTCCCACCACCCTGACATCGGTTTTCAGTGCCTTGGAGGAACCCACCTTCATGAACTCTCCACTCTCCAGCACACGCAGCAACCTCACCTGGGTCGATAAGGGCAGTTCCGCGACCTCATCCAGGAAGATCGTTCCGCCGCTCACCACCTCAAAATACCCTTTGCGCGCTTCATGGGCTCCGGTGAAGGATCCCTTCTCATGGCCAAACAACTCCGAATCGATCGTCCCTTCCGGAATGGCCCCGCAGTTCACCGCGATGTATGGGCCGTGTTTGCGCGAACTCATCTGATGGATGATCTTGGGGAAATTCTCCTTGCCCACACCACTTTCACCGGTAATCAGCACCGTAATGTCGGTAGGTGCAACCTGTATCGCCGTCTCAATGGCACGGTTCAAACCGGCCGAGTTCCCGATGATGCCAAAACGCTGCTTGATTGCCTGAACATCCATAAATGAGGGTCAATTTTTTAGGAATGCAAAGATACAACAATAAAGGTGATTTTCGTATAAAACTATGACAATTTGACAGGTTAGTCAGAGGCAGACCCCAATTCACCTCATTGGTAATGCAGTGTGTACCGATGGCAAAGCGCTGGAGAAGTTCGTTCAGCAGGATATCGATAAATGATGATTGAATTCTATTGTTTCGTCCATGGATCTAAAACGTGCAATCCATCTATCCCTTTGAAATCATCCACATTCCTTGTAAGAAGGGTCAGATCCAGCACCAATGCTGTTGCTGCAATTACGGCATCAGGTATCTTGACACGCCTGGTTTTACGAATTGAAATTGTTTTATCAGCTATTTCTTCCCCAAGATCAATGATCAGAGATTCATCCAAAAAGTCTCGGATCAGCTTTTCATCCTCCTCATCAAGCTGACATGCCAGCACTTCAATTCTGGAGATCACAGAAACAGCAACACCATTATCCACAATGTCTGAGATAAATTTCATTCCTGCATCCGGCAAACGCCCTGAGAGAAAATCAATGACTACATTGGAATCAAACAGGTATTTCATCGTTCCCATTCGTTTCTGCTTTGAGCGATTTCGGAATGCAGTTTACCTGCCGCAACTTCAGACAATTTTCCGGCAAACTTTCCTGAACGACGCTTTGATATGTTGCGTTTTTTATGCAACAGCCTGATAAGATGCAACTGCTCAAGCTCCTCCAAAAGCTTTAGTGCCTTCTTGTTTTTTAATTGAATGATAATCGTCTCCATAATCATTGAGGATGTTATGCAAAGGTAACAAAAAATCGCCTTGTTTATGAAATAAGAATCGCCCTCAACAGCTGAAAATACATTCCTGATGCCTTGAGGATCGAAATAAAAAAATCCTCCGTCACCGCATCAGATGGACGATACCGGTGAGGGTCCGTTTGCGGATCCCTTCGAGGGAGTAGAACCAGACATCACAGACATAGTAATAGACCCCTGCCGAGAGCTGGATGCCGGTCTTCTGGTCGGTGCCGTCCCAGTTGATCTCCGGGTCGGCAGAGGTAAACACCTCATTACCCCAGCGACTCATGATGCTCAGGTTGATGCGTTCCACATTGCTGTAAGGGAAGGGCCTGAGCAGGTCGTTAAAGTTGTCGCCGTTGGGGGTGAAGACGTTTGGCAACCTGTAACTGTCGCAGCTGTCGCTGTCGATACAAACCACCTCTCCGAAGGGGCCAATGTTGCCGGTGGAGTCAATGCCCCGGATCTTGTAGCACCCTACCACGGAGGCAGGCTCCCTTACGTGATGGAAGAGGGTATCATACGGGGAAGGGGATGTATAGATCAGGTTAAACTCCCCGTCGGGCAAAGGAGAGAACCAAAGTTCGTATTTGGCAATGTCTCCTCCGCAATCTTCAGGAGGCAATCCCCAGCGCACCTCGTTGGTGATGCAGTCGGTGGTGATGGTCAGCGGGGGACTGCAGGGTCCTGAATCATCGAAAGGGACCGCGCAGACGACCTGTGAGAAATTGATGAGGGGATCGATGATACCGGCCGATCCGTATGTGCCGATGCTTTTTACGAAATAGCAGTAAGTGGTGCCGTTGGTGAGCGCAGTATCGCTCCAGCTTTGTGCTGTGGTGGAGCCAATTGAATCGAACTGCCCGGAAAGAGGGTTCTGGCGATAGATGACATAAATCAGGTTGAGCCAGGGGGTAACCGGACTCCAGGCGAGGTCGATGCGCAGATCCTGCGGGAGGGGCTCCACAAAGACCGAGGACGCCCGGTCGGTTGAGCCGATAAGGAACCTGTTGCCTGGTTGGTTATTGAAGAAATCTATCCTGTAGAACCATACTCCGTCGCGGGTATTGATGAGGGTATCGGTGAAGGTGGTGTCGAGGATGTTATTGATGGTATCAACAAACTGAAAGTTGAGCGGACTGCCCGAGGAACGGTTGATCACATACTGGTAGGGTCCTGGGGCGATGACAGTATCGATCTCCTGAGGGGGAACCCAGGCGAGGTACATCGATCCGGTGACCGCATCGGTGGTATTGACCGAAATATTGGTAATGATGGGGACATCCCGGACCAGTTCACTGCACACCTCAATGGAGGCGAGGCTTTGCGCCCCGTCGGGGAAATCTGCGACGACGCGGTAGCAGTAGTTCACACCGTGCATAAGGCCGGTGCCGTTATCGTCATCGATATACAAGGTGTTATTGACGCCGGATACAGTAGCAATGCGGACAAAGCCGGTCCACGCCGGGACTCCGGTCACACAGGGTCCGGGTACAAACGATGAAGGCCCCACCTTACGGTAGATGGAGTATCCGCTGGCACCGGAGCAGGGGCTGGTGCTCCAGTCCACCACCATGCTTTTGCCGACCGGAAACACTTCGAGGGTATCGGGGGCAGGTGCGATGACGGTGATGAAGACCGATTCGAGGTCGAAGAGGTTCACCGGGGTGCCGTTGTCAGCAGCTTTGAAGGAGACCAGGTGGGGTTGCTTCCTGACAGCGTTGCACCCGGGGATCCACCTGAAGATACCGGTTGCGGTTCCGGGAGCGGTCACATCAGGGAAGGTGGCCGGTGAGGGATTGATCACCAGGGGGCCACCGGTGGCAGAGAGGGTCACCTGGTCGTTGTTGGGGTCAGTAGCAGTGATCGTGAGCAGCAAGGTGTCACCCACCACCACACAGGTATCATTGACCTCCGCGATGACCGGCGGCTGGTTGTTGCAGCTCGCCACAAAGATCTGCATGTCGCGGATCACGTAACCCACCCTGACACCGTACCTCCACTCTTCGATGAGGATGGCGATGTTGTAATCTCCGCCAAAGGTGGGGGAATCCCAGAGAAAATCGCCGGTAACCGGGTCAATCCCGAGCGAGTTGGAAGCAGGGGGATCAAAATAGCTTTTGATGTCCCACCCACTCTCCCCCTTGCATACGATGAGGGAGTAAGAAAGGCTGTCACCGTCGGGGTCAAAGGCGGTGGGGTTGTGCAGGAACGGGTATCCGACACAGGCATTGTCGATGGGTGGCGCCAGGAGTGTCGGGGAGGTGTTGGGGCCCAGAAAAGGGTTGATGACCAGCATCGACTCAATATAGAAGGGTTCATTGACCGAACCCGGGATATTCACTACCCCGGCGTTACGGTTGGGGTCCTCCATCGAAATGATGTAGGTACCGGGACCCGGGAAGGTGTGCACGCCGACATACGTATTGTAACGAACGTTGTTCGGAAGGAAAATCTTCTGATCGATGGGAATGGTCAGGGGCTGGGATCCATCGCCCCAGTTTACAGTGAGCGAATCACGGTTGGCCGCGCTTGGCGTGAAGGTATAGGTCAGCACCGTCGCCTCATAGGTGTAGCCACCCAGGTGCCTGTAAGTGATCTCACCGGCGCGATTGTGGGTGGCTGCAACCCATCCGGGCAGGAAGAGGAGCAACAGGAGTAATGTTGCAAACGATCGGCTCATGAACAATACCTTATTATCTTACACCTCAACAAAGATGCAGCAACCTTGTTTGCACAAAGATACGGAATAATACTACGGCGCTTTCACAAATTTATTGCATGCCGAGCTCATTCATGTAGAACTCCATGACAAACTGGAGCTCATCCACCTGTTGCACTGTCGATTTCCCCGAACCATGCCCGCTGTCGAAGTCCATATGCAGCATGATGGGGTTTTTCTGACCGGGGTTGTTCTGCAGCGCTGCCACAAACTTCTTGGCATGGAGCGGATCCACGCGTGTGTCGTTCTCACCGGCAACCACCAGGGTGGTAGGGTGGTTGATCCCCATCCTGATGTTGTGCTGGGGTGAATAGCGGAGGATGTTGGCAAAATCGGCCGGGTTGGTCTCTGCATCACCATACTCGGGGATCCAGTACCGTGCGATGAGGAATTTGTGGTAACGGATCATATCGAGCAAAGGCACCTGGGAAATGGCAGCCTTGAACAGGTCAGGGCGCTGGGTCACCACCGCACCGATCAGCAGGCCCCCGTTGCTGCCTCCGCGGATGGCCAGTTTGTCGCGTTGGGTGTATTTTTCCGCAATGAGGTATTCTGCCGCTGCGATGAAGTCGTCAAAAGTGTTCTGCTTCCTGTACATCATCCCGTCGAGGTGCCACTGTTCACCATACTCATTGCCGCCCCGGATGCCGGCAATGGCATATACCCCGCCACGCTTCACGAAGGAGGCGGTAGTGCCGATGTAGGAGACGCCTATCCCGATGTTGAACCCGCCATAGCCGTACAACAGTGTCGGATTGTTGCCGTCAAGCTTCACATCTTTCCTGTGGATGATGAACATCGGCACCTTCGTGCCATCTTTGGAGGTGTAAAAGACCACTTTGGCATCGAGGTCGCGGGTGTCAATGGGACTGGGTTCTTCATAGTAGATACTCCACTCCAGGGTCTCCTCGTTCAGGCGGTATACCTTCCCCGGGCTGAAGAAGGAGCTGACACTCACCAGCAGGAGCTTTGCATCGCGGTAGTAACTTACGGATGAGATCTGCCCCACTTCCGGAAGCTTCACCTCGCCCAGCAGTTTGCCATTCAAGTCATAACGGAACAACCTCCGCATCACATCCTTTTCATCCACGATGAACACATACTTTTCCGCCACCGTATAGTCTTTGAGTACCGTCTCCTTCTCGCCGTAAAACTCTTTCCAGTGCTCAAATCCCGGGTTGGCGACATCGGCAATCATCAGTTTGAAGTTGGGCGCCTCGTGGTTGGTCATGATCCAAATCCTGTCGCCAATGGCATCAGGATTCGATTTAAACTTGTCGCTGGCATAGATCGGCATGGGCTCCTTGTCACCGGGACGAATGATTTTCAACGAGTTGGAATAGAAGTCCCCTTCCGAGATGAAGGTCACGTCGCTGAACCTGGCATCCCAGTAACCGGCTGAATTTTTGGCATCTTTGGGAGCGATCAGGAACTTGTCGTTTTTGCGGTCATCTCCGATTTTGTGCAGCCAGGTCTGAAGCGGGATCTGCTTTTCAAGCATCTCCTTGGTTCCAACGGTGATGTACGCGTAGTTTTCATCACGGCACCAGGAGAAGCCGCGCAGCCCCTCTACCGGTTTGGCAAACTCTTTCCCTTTCAGGGTTTCGATGAAATGAACGGTATTGATCTCTTTCCCTGAAAACTGCACGGAGATGGCAGCTTTATTGCCGTCACGGGTGTAGGAGATAGCGCTGATGGAGGCTTTCCCATCGGGATCGAGCTTCACCGGGTCGAAGATCATGATCTCTTTCCCCTTGATGATCGTGTAGAGCTTGGCCTGCTTCTCCCCTTTCTTCTTCATGGTGAAGAACTGTCGGTCGGCAACGGGGCGGATCGGGCCGCGGATATCACGGTCGATATAAGCAGTGAGCTCCTCCCGGAGACCGGGGATGTGCGTGTAGTTTGCTTCGAAATAGCGGTCGGTGGCGTCGTGCTGCGCCCTGGTCCAGGCGATCACATCCGGATCGTTCTTGTCTTCAAGCCACTGATAACCGTCGGTGATGGTGTTACCGTGCCAGGAAAAAGTGTAGGGTTTGAAAGGGGTCTCAGGGTGGGTAAAGGGAGCCTGTCCTGTCACCTGTCCTGACATCATCATTGTAGCTGACATCATCAATATGAGTTTAATCCTGTTCATGATAATTTGTGTTTTGCGTTAATAATCAACGCCAAAATTAGGGAATAGTTCAGTCACGGCAGGCATCCCTGACCCCTTATGAGCCCTGTTTTTTCAGGGAAATATACCAACACACCGAGATGGTCGATGAACGGGAGCCTTGGCAAGGCAAAAGGCAAAAGGCAAAAGGCAAAAGGCAAAAGGCAAAAGGCAAAA
>JAWOGX010000036.1:0-8022 GCA_046496455.1 Bacteroidales bacterium
TGGGATAACAAGTGCGATAATCAATGGCAGAAAAATGATAGAATGGAGCTTCAGGTTCAGGGCCAGGAGGGTCATCAGCAATGCCGGAAAAAGTCTCTTTTCGAAAGCAAACACCACTGCACCAAAGATAAAAAAGGCCATGATCCCATCAATTTGACCCCAAATCAGGCTGTTGTAAAGCACCGCGAAATTGGCCAGGTAAAAGAGCGAAAATGCAAAAGCTTTCCAGGTATCCCGAAATTTACGCCTGAGAAGACTGAATAAGAGCAGGGTTGACCCGAATTCAAAAAAGATGGTGAGCACTTTCATCTTGTAGATATTCGCTTCAATGGCTCCCGGGGATTCCTGCATCAGACCAAAAAAATAAAGAAAATAGTGATATAGGGGCAGATAGTCGGTATGTGAGGAATACATATGGCCGAAACCGTTTGCCACATGTGCCTTCGTCCATTCGGCAAAACAGTACATATCCCAATCGTGGCCTGTCCTGGTTTTGAAAAACAGGAGCAGGATCACAACGGGGGAATAGCACAACAGGATCTTTCCCCAGTAAACCGGCCCGGATTTATGCGTTGATTTCATCAGCATTAAAAGAGATCAAATTTAAGTGATTGGAGGGGATTTGCAAACAGGAGAAGAGACGAAAACGCTATCTTTGCTGGAAATCTTTCATTTTGATGCGTTACCTGATTTTTATATTACTGATTATTCATGTTTTGGCAGCTCATGCACAGCCCAATTCGCATGAGGTTATCGCACGGGAGGGAGATGGCATCCATAAGTTATTGGGTCGTTACGGCCTTGACTCCGCACACTACGTAAAAGAGTTCATTGAACTGAACAGCAGCAGGCTAGGACAGAATCAATGGTTATTTGCAGGGAGCAAATACCTCTTACCCGCTGCCCCCAGGGTAGGAGCCACTGCCGAATCGATGCAAAATGCAACACCGGTTGATCCACCGTCCCCTTCCTCTGCAGTTTACATGATTTTTGGTCCCAAATACGCCCTGACACCGATCCATGACCAGTCGCTGAAAGGAGCCGTTTTTTATATCGTAGCAGGCCACGGGGGGCCTGACCCGGGTGCGGAGGGTTTCAGGGAGGGGAAACAGATGTGCGAGGATGAATATGCTTATGATGTTGCCCTCAGATTATGCCGCGAGCTGATCTCCAGGGGGGCAAAAGCTTATATGATCGTGAAGGACTCCACGGACGGAATCCGTGATGAAGCTTTTCTGCTGTGTGACAAAGATGAGTTCATGACAGACGGCAGCACCATCCCGCGCAACCATTTAGCCAGGCTGAAACAACGGGCTGAGATGATCAACAGGCTTTATCTGCAAAACAGTCAGGCCAAACACCATCGCATCATCGAACTGCATATCGATTCGCGTCATAAGGGGCAAAGGGTGGATGTGTTTTTCTATCACCATTCAAAAAGTAAAAAAGGGAAAAAACTGGCAGAGAAGATCCATGCCAATTTTTCGGCCATGTATGCCAAACATCAACCTGAGAGAGGTTACCAGGGGACAGTGACCCCGAGGGATGGACTGTATATGATTTCGAACACCCTCCCACCGGCAGTCTACATAGAACTTGGGAACATCCAGAATGATGCGGACCAGGTCAGGTTCATCAAATGGGAGAACAGGCAGGCACTGGCGAAATGGATATGCGAGGGGATCGTGAATGATTTCAATGTTCAGTGAGCGATAAAAACCACGTGAAATGACAATCAATGATGATGGGTTATTGCAGGAGGCGATTGGTGCCGCTTTGCAAGCCGGGATTAAGATTCTGGAAGTTTATGATCGGGAAGATTTTGAAGTGAGCCTGAAAAGTGATGATTCTCCGCTGACGCTCGCAGACAGGCTTGCCCATACGACGATCACCGGGCTGCTGGCAGAAACAGGGTTACCGATACTGAGCGAAGAGGGGCGGGATATCCCGTTTATGGAAAGGCAGGGCTGGAATCGTTTCTGGTTGGTTGACCCCCTGGATGGCACCAAAGAGTTCATCAGCAGGAATGATGAGTTCACGGTGAACATCGCGTTGATTGAGGATGGTGTGCCGGTGATGGGGGTGATTTATGCCCCTGTCCCCGACATCCTCTATTTCGGAACGATGCATCGTGGTTCACGGATGATGGAGAATGCCCGCAATCATGGTTCGGGGGATATCCTCCGGGAGGCCTTGAAGATACCGCGTGCGACAGCCAATCGCCCTTATCGGGTGATTGCCAGCAGGAGCCATCTGAATGCAGCGACCAACAGTTTCATCACAAATCATTTAAAGGATCATCCTGCGCATGAAATGGTAAGCCGCGGCAGCAGCCTGAAACTATGTATGATCGCTGAGGGGAGCGCAGATATCTACCCCCGGTTCGGACCGACGATGGAGTGGGATACTGCTTCCGGTGATGCCATCATCAGGGCTGCCGGGGGAGAGGTGGTACACACCGACGGGTCGGGGCCGCTGCAATACAACAAACCCGATCTGCACAACCCCTGGTTTATTGCAAGAGGAGTTCAAATCAAACATGAAAAATAACCGTCCATAACATTTGAAATCCCGCGTCCCGCAATGCGGGATCGGAATGTGACCTGCCACATTCAGCTTCCCGTGAGGCAAACAGGCTGATACGGGCATTTTTTGCAAATCTCTGCGTCGGAAGTCTGAATAAACGGTTGCTGACGATCGAGCAATTGAGCGATTAACCCTTTGAGTCCCGTTTCAAAAGCTTCCAGGATCGCCGTAAGATCTTCCGCAGAGACACCTTCGAGCCTTGGCAGGCCGAGAAAGTAAGTTGATGGGCTTTTCAGGGTGAAAATGCCGGCTGTCACAGGAAATGCCTTCTCCTCCCTGACATACAGCCAGCAATAGAACATCAGCTGGAAAGCCTTTTCGTAGCCGGGACTGGTGAAGAGATCTGTGACCTCATTGAACTTCAGGTCTTTCAACTCCACCTTGCCAGTCTTGTAGTCGGTGATCCGGACCAGGCCATCAAAGAAGTCGATGCGGTCAGCAAAGCCTTTGCAGCGCACCCTTTGTGCATTCCCGTCAATAGTGAGCATCAGCTCTGTTTCCAGCCTTTTTTCCACCTCCAGGATCCCGATCCGGTGACCGGAGATCAGCTGGCGTTCATTTTCAAGGAACATCCTGACCATAAACCTGGCGACTTCCATGATGATCAGGTTTTTGCCGGTCACTTCGCCACCACCCCCCAGCAGGTTTTTCATTTGCAGGGCGACCATACCGTCAGCCTTTTTCAGGGCATTTTCAAAGAAGGGTTCATCCAGGGGCATCCCTGTGCCGGGAACAATATGCTGACCTGACTGCTGTCCGGGGTTATAAAGCTCCTGCAGGGCGGAATGCACCAGGGTTCCAAGTTCACGGAAATCGACAGTTTCCTCGAGGGTTGCAGGCTCTTCAAGGTTAGCCACGAAGGAGAAATAAAACATCAGGGGGCAACGGATATAACGGCTGAGGTGCGAAGGAGAAAGGCCACGTGTCCTGACGGCTGCGAGCAAAGCCTCATACACAGCACCATCTTTACCAATGGTGAGATCTGGGCTGGTTTCCACCTGGGAAAGTTCATCGGAAAGGCGTTCGTGCCTGCAGGATATGGAGGGGTTACCGGGCACCAGTTCTGTTTCAATCTGCCGGATAAACCGGCTCATTTCACCGGTAAAATCAGCAGAGAGATCAGTATTGTAAATGATGTCGATCTTTTTTGCCCTTTGGATCAGATGATAGAAATGATAGGCAAAGATAGCGTCCTGGTACTGCACCCCCGGCAGTCCGTGGAACTTACGGATATCAGAAGGGATGAGTGAAAGCGGTTTGCGGGCAGCCGGAATGATTCTTTCATTGGCAGAGAGGATGATGACGTGTTCGAAATCGAGGTTGCGGGTCTCAAGCAGGCCAAGAATCTGCACCCCCTCAAGCGGTTCACCCGAAAAAGGGATGGTAGCCGGCTGAAGCATTCTGCTCATGAGGTATTGGAGCATCACATAGCCATCCTCCCCTTCCGGGCACTGATCAAGGATTTGATGCAGGAGTTTGAGAATCCTGAGGCTTTCCAGCAGCGCTCCCCTGTCGAAGGGGCGACCTGCCATCCCACCGGCAAGCAGCAGATGGCGAAGGGCCAGCTCCATTTTGCGGATAAAGCCGGAAGGGGATTCAACAGGAGTAAAAAAACTGCGGATGAGGTCCCCCGACGCAGGATAATGGTTACTGAAAATCTGGCTGATCTCGTCAAACTGATAATATCTTTTGTCAAGGAGTCCGGCCGGATCGCGGTAGTTTATCGGAGTTTCCATCTCGGCACCGCTGATCAACCCGGCAAACCAGGGGTGGCGGATCACCGGGATGAGGTTCACCACCCTGACCCAGCCAGAGGGTTTCCGTCCGGGCCTGGCAAAAAGATGGAGGTTCAGGTTGAGCCACGACAAAGCGGGAGTGTGCCGGAAGGGCAATCCCATAGTCACATTGAATGCGTTGACATTAGGAGGAATGGCATTGAGCAGCGGCATCAGCATTGACTCATCAGGCAGCACTACGGCAACGTCCGGCGACGGATCAGTGATGCCGGAGAGGATATCCCCTGCAACCCTGGTCTGGGCGCGATGGCCATGCACACCGGTGATGCTGATCTCTTTGGCTCCGCTGGTCAGATCACGGGTAATCCATCTGAAATCGCGGGCAGGGTATTTTTTCATCCATCTGCGTAAAAAATAGCCGGCCTCCTGCAACTCATCCTCCAGGTACCACGAATCGGCATCCCAGCGCATAGAGGCAATCCCTGCCTGCTCAAGCGTATGGATAATCTTTTCTTCAGCTGGGGTAAATGCATTAAAGCCGGCAAAAACTACCGATTTCCCTGCCCAGCCATCCAGCAACCTGTCACCGCTCTCTGCCAGCTGCCTGAAACCGAGCCCCTGGTATGCCATCTTGCTGTCAGACAGCACCTTCGTCAACTTTTCATACCACGGCAGGAGCCTCCTGTAGAAACGGATATACTGTTGCTCATAGAGCGATAAAGGATGGTCGTCACCCGGTGTCCACAACTGCAACTCTTTGGCTTCAAATAAATTCACGAACACCTGGGCAGGATCTGCCAGAAAAAGATCCACATCGTTGAAGTCACGAAGGATGATCGACACCCATCCGGAAAACTGCTCAAAAGTGATTTCAAAGTCAACATCTTCGGAGCATATTTTCCAAAGTATCAAAGACAGCTCCAGCTCATCGGCCTTGGTCACGGAAAGGGTTTCGAAAACAAATTCTTCCATGGTAAGCACCTTCGGCGCCCATACGGGTTTACCCGCCAACCCGGCCCACGCGCGCAGGAGGAACAACCTTGCCCTTTTGCCGGGCAAAATGATGCACAGGTCTTCATGGTCTTCGCCGTGACTGCTGATCAGGTCGGAAGCCAGGCGCTTCAGGAAAGGTGTTGATTCATTCATCGTTTGACCTGCAACTGTAAAGATTATGCACACAGAATACTCCAGATTCACCATTCAGGGTCGCCCTGAATGTGGAACTGCGGTTATGAATCCACTTTATCGCCGGTTTCCGGGTCCTTTATCTTTTCCGCAAGAAAATCTTCCAGCGTAGTGCTTTTATAATGATTGATAATGACATTGTTGAGATTCTGCCAGAAGTCCCTGGCAGAGCACTCCAACTCTTTCTCACACTGCACGAGGCAATTGAGGCAATCAATCACGCAAATCCCATGTTCAAAAGCATTGTTGATATCGTAAATGCTGATTTCACCTGCCGGTCGTGTCAGCACATAACCTCCGCGGTGACCGTTTTTCCTGATCAAACCAGCGACCTTTAAGGCATGAATGATATGATCAAGGTATTTGTTTGAGATATCCTGCTTTGCAGCAATATCTTTCTGATACACCCCACCAGTGGGTGTATGGGCGGCAATCTCAATCATTGCCCGCACGCCATAACGCGTTTTTGTATTGATTTTCAACTTCTGACAGATAGGGGATTATGGCTGAATCCTGTAAACGAAATCAAAATTAACAATAATTTCGTTACTCACCCTAACTATTCCAAAAATACGCTGCGGGGGATTCAGTTTGAAATCTGTCAGTTTCATGGTTTCGGAACCACTCAGCCGTGTATAGGCACCTGTTTTCCCTGAATAATTGATACACATTTCATATATCCTGCTGACTCCGGCAAGATTCACTTCGACGTATGTTTTACCACTTTTCTTTTCCCGCTGCACTTTTTCAAGAAAAGAGTAGTCAATGCCAATCAGGATATCAGGGTGCTGTTTCGATTTGACCATTTCAAGAAAATCCCTGTATATCATTTGATTGTCCGTTTTGAAGTCCTTGACAGGGATTTTGATGAAACACCGTTTTTGCTGATCTTTCCCTGATGATCCTGATTGGTAATCGCCTGCATTGACCGATATAGAACCGACTGTGGCATCAAGCCTGAACTCGTTCACATTGGAGCTTCCCTTCACCGCAACCGTCCCCTGTTGAGAAGCAGATGGAGCGTATGCAGGCGATTTTTTTTCCGGACCGGAGAAAATCGCCTGCACTGCAAGGAAAACAACCAATATGGCATTCAGGTGAACCATCATTTCTTGTAAACCAGATTTTGATTATCAGAATGAAATCGCTGTTTCAATCATAAAACCGCTGAATTGTGCATCTTTCAGCACTCCGCTCCATCCGTCACCGGAATAATTTTGCCGGACATATTCAAGCTTTGCAACAACGTTAGGAGTCAGAAACCAGCCCCCACCGACATTGATCCTGTCAATTTTCCTTTCTTCAGAAGCGTCAGTCTGTTTTCCATTGACAATATTGTATCTGCCACCCACATAGAACTTCTCATCAGCACCAAACCTGTATAGGAGTTCAATACCGGTTTGGGTATAGGATCCTTTAAGATCTTCCGTACCGCCTGAACTGCCATTGACCATTTCATACACCCCGAAAAGTTCGGCTCCTTTGAATTTGATGAAAGGATTAACCTGGATTGCAGTAATCTTCCTGAAATCGGGGTTGAATCTTCCACTGAAATCGTTTGCTGTCTTCACCTGGAGTACATTATAGTAACGGGACCCGGCACGGTCGCCGCCGTAGAGATACTTGCGGGAATCACCCTGGTTTGAATAGAAAGAACCGGTGAGCCTTAGGCGTAAATCTTCACTGAAAGCACGGTCGTAGCCAAGCTTTCCATAAAGCGAAATCTTGTCATCGGTGCCCGGGGTTTTGATCACTGTCTGGTTGAGATGCCCATTGGTCAGACCAAGCATAACGAGCGCTCCGCGGTGACGGAAATAGATTTCACCGAATGCTTCCGTTGTGAATGCATCCATGATATAGTTGCCTACGAATGGGTTGTTGATCGCCCGGGCATTATCGGTGCGCCTGAAATGGGCATCCCCGAAATTGATCTCATCAAGACCAACCCTCACGGTCACATAATCCATTACACCATCAAGAAATCCTTCACGGATAAAATCAAGCCGGTCAATGGTAACGTTCCCCCCCTTTACCCAGGCTTCACGATGGTGCCTGGATGAGAGATAAGTACGCAGATGTACCTGCATCCCTTTGTGAAGATGTGCATCAAGATTGAGATTGGCGGTCGGTAGATTCAGATTCTGTCCAAGTGTTATCAGAGTGTCTGCCGTACTTCCGGTTGAGTGGTCCAAGGCCTGAAACTGCAGTGCGAAATCACCCCCAACTTTTACTTTTACCTTTTCAAAATCACGCTCATCCTTTGGAGGCTCAAACTGCTGAGCACTCACTGAAAACACCAGCAATACAGCTGTTAATAGTAACCCAATCGTCCTTTTCATTTGTTTTGTTTTTTGGTTGATGTTTATGGGAATTCGATCATTTCACGGTTAACATGAGTGTAAACTGAACGGTAACCTGGTCACCGGTCTTCAGCGCACCAAGCATGGCTGTAGGTGGGCTGATACCAAAATCTGTCATCTTGATCTTCTTGGCCCCCTTGATCTGGAGTTTGTCA
>JAWOGX010000050.1:0-5962 GCA_046496455.1 Bacteroidales bacterium
TCATGGCCGGCATTCAGGCCTAATCCGCATTCGCCTGCCCATATGGCAGCCTGTAAGAAAGGGGCAACTGCAGCTTCAGGATCAGATGGGTATTGGGTTGCATAAGGCTCGGTGTAAAGCTCCACCCGATCGGTGCCGGTATCAGCGGCCCGGCGTATCAGAGCCTCATCTGTGCCGATAAAAAGGCTCACACGAATGCCATGTGATTTCAGCTCTTTCACCACTTCTTTCAGAAAACTGAAATGGGTGATCGTGTCCCACCCCTGGTTGGAGGTGAGCGCATCGGGTGGATCGGGGACCAGTGTTACCTGGGCCGGTTTTACGGCAGTAACAAGATCAAGAAAGCTGCGGGAAGGGTATCCTTCGATGTTGAACTCTGTTGTTACAACCTCTTTGATATCCCATACATCCCGGTACCGGATATGCCTTTCATCGGGCCTGGGGTGTACCGTAATCCCCTGGGCACCCATCTGCTCTATCCTCTTTACTGATTCCACCAGATCGGGCACGTTGCCTCCACGGGCGTTGCGCAGGGTGGCAATCTTGTTCACATTCACACTTAATCGGGTCATATAACCGTTTTTCATGCAAACCTACGCATTTTCTTTATCTTTATCCCCATTAAAGGGCATTGCTATGATCGCGAAGAAACTGGTGAAAGAGGTTCCTGTGGTAACGATGGAAACTCCCGGAATTGTTGCCATGAGCCTGATGGACGAACTCAAGCTTACCAATCTGCCCGTCATCGACGGGAAGGCTTGCCTCGGAGTGATATCCGAAGCGATGCTGTTCTCCATGGCCAACCCGGAGATGTCCCTTGCTGAAGGTGAAATCAAGCCGGAAAATATCACAACCCCTGAAACGCAGCATCTATACGAAATCACACAACTCTTTGTTGAAAACCAACTCTCCCTCCTCCCCGTCGTGGATGAAAACAGGAATTATATCGGAAGCATCCTGCTCTGCGACATCGTCAGGAGCTTCGGTGAGTTTGCCTCGGTGTGCGAACCGGGCGGAATCATCGTGCTGGAGATCGCTGAAAGGGACTACTTGCTGCAGGAAATTGCCGGTATCGTTGAGTCGAACGATGCCAGGATCCTGAGCGTGCAGACTGCCACCCAACCCGATAGTACCCGGATGGAGGTGACATTGAAAATCAACAAAATGGACCTGCGCCCCGTATTGCAGACCTTTGCCCGCTACAACTACACGGTTTCTGCAAGCTTTCAGGAAACCGAATACGAAGACAGCCTGAAAGAGCGATACGACTCATTGATGAATTACCTAAAACTATAGCATATTGAAGGACAAGAATTCAAGATGCCTTCTTTTGCTAACCCTGTTACTGCTGGCATGCAGTACCCGGAATCAGGCCGCGGCCCAGATTGACGATCCCGCTGAAGAGAAGCTATTAAGGATTGCTGCCATCGGAATTTATGGAAACGAAAAGACCCTCGATCGCTATATTCTTCTGGAACTCACCTTTGCAGCCGGTGATTCCCTGACAATCAGCGCACTCGAGAAGGAGGTAATCATCAGCCGGACCAACCTTATGAACACCTCACTCTTCCTGAATCACATGATCAGGATCGACTATGGACACATTTCCGACGATGACCTGGTGGTTGTCATAACGCTCTATGAACGATGGTATTTATGGCCGGAACCGGTGCTTCAGAATAGTGACAGGAACTTTAACAACTGGTTGAAAGAGCGAGACTTTGGGCAGCTTAGTTACGGCATCAACCTGATCAGGGAGAACTTCAGGGGGAGGAACGAGCGATTCACCCTCATCTGCCAGGCAGGCTTCGATGAAAAATACGAAGTAACATGGCAGGCGCCTGCCCTGAGGGCGGGGAGGGACTGGGGAATAGGTGCCGGCGGAGGGTTTCAGCGCAACAGGCGCATGGCGGTGAATGAAACAGATAACCGGCTTCTTTTTGCACATGCGGATCACACCCTGGCGCTACAGGGCTATGGCTACCTGCAACTGCATATCAGACCGGCCATAAGACATTTTCACACCTTCAGTCTTTCGGCAACGCACTACAGCTTTAACTCCGGGCTACTCAACCTTAACCCCAATTTTTCCCCGGACAACGCGATGAAGTTCACCAGGTTTGATTTCATCTGGATGATAAAGATTGACCACCGCAACCACAACGCCTATCCGCTGCAGGGTTACTATCTCGATGCACAGTTCCGGCAGCTGGCGATATACTCGACCCTTGCCAATGACAAGACCTCCTCTTCGCTGGAGATCAATGCCCGCAGGTTTTTCCGCCTGACTGACCGATGGCACTGGGGAGCCGGGTTCACAGGGTTTGCAGCAACAGATCCTCAACCTCCGTTCATGTTCAGATATGGGCTGGGCTATCAACGCAATTTTGTCCGGGGGTATGAATACTATACAGTTCATGGTTCCCGCTGGGCTCTGCTCAAGGAGAACCTGAAGTTCACCCTGATTCCGGAAAAAAATCTGTTTCTCCCGTTCATGCCCCATGAAAAATTCCGGGAGGGCACCCTCGCCCTTTATCTTAACCTTTTTTCCGATGCCGGATATGTCTCCGCCACGGATGCAGTAACCTCACCCCTGAACAACCGGTGGCTCACCTCCTTTGGAGTGGGCCTCGACCTGGTCACTTACTACGATAAGGTGCTGCGTATTGAGTGGACCCTCAATAACCAGAGAGATGCCGGGGTGTTTGTCCATTTTATGGCACCGATCTGAATAGGATCAGGGACTGATTGCTGAACAACGATGGTAATACAGGAAATAGGCTTAACATTCTGAGATAAAACACAAGATTTTCCATCCAGTATGTATCTTTATCCCCCCATATCGGGTATAAAGAACAAATAATGTCATTTTCCATGCGCGTAGCCATATACGGCCGAACCTTTGATGCATCAGGATCGGATCAGGTCAGGGATCTCATCAGAATCCTGGAACAGTCCGGGGCAAGCCTCATCATTGAAGAGCAATACCTCCGCCTGTTGGCGGGCAGCATTCCATTTGCATCGCCCCCGGCGGCTTTCCACCGAGATGGCCTGAGACGCGGTGATGCCGATTATCTGTTGAGTATCGGAGGTGATGGCACCATCCTGGACACGGTCACCATCGTCAGGGACAGTGGCATCCCGGTGCTGGGGATCAACACCGGCAGGCTCGGGTTTCTTTCATCCGTAGCAAAGGATGAAATGGAACCGGCGATCAGCCTCCTCAACAGGAAGCAATTCCTGATCAACGAACGTACGTTGCTCAGGGCAGATTCGGATGAACACTATTTCGGGCCCACCAACTATGCACTCAATGAGCTTACTGTGCACAGAAAAGAGACGCCATCACTGATTGCCATCCAGGTTTGGGTGGATGATGTATTTGTGAACGCCTATTGGGCAGACGGGCTGATCGTATCCACCCCTACCGGATCCACGGGATATTCACTGAGTTGCGGTGGCCCGATTGTCTATCCCCAGGCAGGCACCTTTGTCATCACCCCCATTGCGACACACAATTTAACGGTGAGGCCTCTCGTTATCCCCGATGACAAATCGGTAAAAGTGGTCGTGGATGAACGATACGGACATTACACCGCGGGCCTAGATTCCCGTTACTGCGAAATAGCACCCGGGAATGCACTGGTGGTGAAGAAGGAGGAATTCCGCTTCAACCTGATTCAGTTTGAGGAGGAGGAGTTCTTCAACACCATCCGGGAGAAACTTAAATGGGGCCTTGACACGCGAAATTAAACTCATACAGCACAAATATTCAATCAGATTGGTTTTTTTTATACATTTGCCATCTTGAGCGGAAGAAGTAAATTCACCGTCAAACTGATCAAAGTGAACCAGTTTTAATCGAAAAACAGCAATCATGAAACAGTTCATCATCCTGGTATCTGCAATCCTGCTTGGCATGGCCCCTGCATCAGCCCAACGGCATGAGGTCGGGCTTTTCCTTGGGTCCTCCTACTACAACGGCGATCTGAATCCGAGCGCTCCGTTTGTGCTGGCCAAGCCTGCTGCCGGTGTTGCCTACCGTTACATCATAAACCCCAGGTGGGCGTTCAAATTCAACGGATATTACGGGCAACTTGAAGGGGACGACCAGTTCAACCCCGATGCCGGCCTGAGGGACCGTAATCTCTATTTTAAGTCAAACCTGTTCGAATTTGCCGGTCTGATGGAGTTCAACTTCATGAGGTTCACCCCCGGAAGTGAACGGGAGCGGTTCACCCCTTTCATCTTTGGGGGCTTGTCTGTCTTCCGGTTCAACCCCAGGGCGGCTTTCAACAACCAATGGTATGATCTGCAGCCACTTGGGACCGAAGGGCAGGGAACCACAGCCTATCCCGACAGGCATCACTATTCTCTGACTTCCGTGGGAATCCCGTTCGGCCTCGGTCTGAAGTTCAGCATCAGCCAGACCACCCAGGTTGCTTTTGAATGGGGGATGAGGAAGACATTCACCGATTATATTGATGATGTAAGTTCTACTTATGCTGATCCTTTCATCCTTTGGTCGGAAAACACTCCTGCTGCGATGCTCTTCGGAAACCGTATGCTGGACGATGCCATAGCATTAATGGGATTGCAGGTTTCTCCTCAGCCCGGAGGGGGAGTTGAAGAGGACATGGTCACACTGGCAGGGCTGATGGCACCGTTTGAAGGTGAGCAAAGGGGCGACGAGTCAACCAAAGACTGGTACTCCTTTGTGGGATTCACTTTCACATTCCAGATCAAGGGGCCGAGAGCCAAGAAATGCGATGCATACCAGAACCACTACTATTACAAAGAATACAAGCTTGGCAGAAGAAGGTAACCCTCTGCAGGGCGTCACAATGAATAAGCATCAGTGAAGGGAATGAGTCTGAAGGAGAAAATAGATCCTGCGCGATTGCCCAGCCATATCGCCATCATCATGGACGGTAATGGCCGTTGGGCAAAAAAAAAAGGGAAACTTCGCGTCTTTGGTCATGAACAAGGTGTCAAAGCAGTGCGTGCTACCGTGGAAGCCGCTGCCAGCCTGGGCCTGGAATACCTCACCCTGTTTGCTTTCTCCACTGAAAACTGGCGCAGGCCCAAGTATGAGGTGGATGCCCTGATGCACCTGCTAATCCGGAGCCTGAACAAGGAGGTTGACAATCTCCACAAAAACAACATCCGGCTGCACGCCATCGGGAATTTTGAAACCCTTCCCCCTGAAGTGGCAAAGGATCTTGACAAGGCAATCCTGAAAACCTCCGGCAACAGCGGCCTCAACCTGATTATCGCCATCTCCTACAGCTCCCGTTGGGAAATTACCCATGCCGTGAGGCAAATCCTCGAAAAAGCATCCACCGGTGAACTGCAACCCCAGGAGGTCACTGATGAGCTCTTCAGCCAGTACCTTTGTACCCGCAATTTCCCGGACCCGGAACTGCTCATCCGAACCAGCGGTGAAATGCGCATCAGCAATTTCCTCCTCTGGCAGATTGCCTATGCGGAACTCTTCTTCACCAATGTCCTGTGGCCAGACTTTACGGAAGAGCACCTCTTTGAAGCCATCTACGACTTTCAGAACAGGGAGAGAAGGTTTGGCAAAACAAGTGAACAACTCAACAGCAACAAACCGATTTAGCATGTAACTTTTTACCCTTCTCCGCTGTCTGTATCAGATGTCATTATCCCTGAAATCAATCAAATACCATGTTCAATAAAACACCCGTAATACTTATCTTCTGCCTTTTGCTTTCATGGACCGCCTCCGCACAGATCACCATAGGTGACGAGCTGGTGAACGATTACACCAATCCAAAGACTTATTTCATCGGGGGGATCACCGTCTCAGGAGCCAGTTATGTGGATCACGCACTGGTCATTATGCTCACCGGGTTATCTGTCGGTGACGCCATAGAGGTACCGGGGCTACAGATCACCAATGCCATCCGCCGGTTATGGGGGCAGGGGCTCTTTGAAG
>JAWOGX010000232.1:0-6169 GCA_046496455.1 Bacteroidales bacterium
AATGTTGAACGCCTTTTCTATGACTTCGGCCTTCTGGACCAGGATATATCTTCCGCACATCAGAAGTTAAAAGTTAAAAGTTAATAGTTAAAAGTTAATAGTTTAAAGTTTAAAGTTCAAAGTTCAAAGTTAGAAGTAAAAGTGGGCGCAGCGATGCGGGATTCAGAATCAAGAGTAAATTTACAAAAAGTTACACTGCCTGGTTTATGTAATGTGGTGGGTTCCACTGGTAAAGAGGTAAGGTGGAGACGAAAATCTGCCGGGTGTGTTGATATGCCTCGTATGAATTGTTATCTTTATGCCGATGATTGATGATGTATACAGGACGATTGCATCGAGGAGCCAGTCAGTCTTCAGGGATAAAGGGAGCCGCTTCATCGGGCACGTGATTCCGGTCAGTTCACCGGATGAGATCAGGTCGGAGCTTGAAAATCTCCGGCGGGAGTACCACGATGCACGGCATCACTGCTACGCCTGGCGGTTGGGTGCAGGCGGTGAGTCCTGGAGGATAAACGACGACGGAGAGCCATCAGGGTCGGCAGGAAAGCCAATTTACGGGCAACTCCTCTCCCATGAAATCAGCGATGTGCTTGCAGTCGTTGTCCGATACTTCGGAGGGACAAAGCTCGGGATACCCGGATTGATCAATGCTTACAAAACCACGACAAGGGAAGCCATTGAAGCCGCATCAATCACAGAGAAAGTTCTTTATGCCGAATTTGAGGTCGGATTCGGTTATTCTGCGATGAACCAGGTGATGAGGATTGTGAGGGAACAGGGCATTGAAATTATCAGGAATGATTTCAATATCAATTGTTTAATGCACGCCAGGATAAGAAAAGCTGATCTGGCAAGCGTTGCAGAACTCTTCCGAAATATTGGGAAAGTTCAGTTCACGGGAATACCCGATAGCAGAAGTTAATTTTCAGAATATCAATTGATCATGATGAATTTTAACGAGCTTGAGCAAAAACTGCCAGGGGGCATATGCAATGTCAGTTCTGTACAACGTGTTTATTTAGGGAAGCTGGCTGGCCAGACCTCATATAGAATGATGAATTTGAAGCAATTATAAGATATGGGGTATTGCCTGAGAGCTAATTATCTGATTATTAAATTAATTAACACTTATAACATATATGAGAAATCCGGTATGAGAGAAACAGATTGTTGCAAAATGAACTTATGTTAAGACAGCTTGGGGTAAAATCGATCTAAATACGCCCTAAAAATGCGATTGTGAATTGTTTAATTTTTTCCCGGCTTAGAAAACTGATTTGACGCTATAATACATTTTTATGTTAAAGTCAAGTTTTTTTTGATGTTTTTTTCAGCTCATTTTTGAACCATCTTTGCATACCTGTTTAACCATAAAACCAAACCAACCTGTATGACACTGACCTGTGATGGAGTCTGGCAGAATTGCCTGGATGTAATTCGCGACAACATCAGTTATCAAAGCTTTAAAACATGGTTTGAACCGATTGTACCGATCAACATTCAGGACAATATCCTGACGATCCAGGTGCCCAGTCAGTTTTTCTATGAATGGCTTGAAGAGCATTACATCACCCTCCTCCGGAAAACAATCAGGAAAGAACTGGGGGCAGAAGGGCGGCTCGAATACAGCATCATCATGGATAACTCGCAGGGACAGGGAGGAAATGGTGAACGGTACAGCATAAAAATGCCCACGACCAATAAGAAAGCAACTCAAAACGCCTTCGTTTCCATGCCTATTGACCTGAACAGAGACAACGCCAAAGAGATACCCAACCCATTCATCATACCTGGACTCAAGAAGATCAAGGTAAACTCACAGTTGATTGAAAGTTATTCATTCGATACCTTCATTGAGGGTGACTGCAACAGGCTTGCCCGTAGTGCAGGCTTTGCCGTTGCCGGAAATCCGGGTAAAACAGCCTTTAACCCGCTGTTGGTCTATAGCAATGTTGGCCTGGGAAAAACCCACCTGGTGCATGCCATCGGGCTTGAAGTCAAGAACAACTTCCCTGAAAAAACGGTCCTCTATGTCTCTACCGACCAGTTTACCAACCAGTTCATTGATGCCGTGCGGAACAATTCCCAGAACGATTTCGTCCATTTCTACCAGATGATCGATGTGCTGATCATGGATGACATCCAGTTTCTGAGCGGCAGGGAAAAGACCCAGGATATCTTCTTCAACATCTTCAATCACCTGCACCAGAACGGAAAGCAGCTCGTGGTCACTTCGGATAAACCCCCGGTAGAAATGCAGGGGATCAAACCCCGGCTCCTCTCCCGCTTCAAATGGGGCCTCTCTGCAGACCTGCAGGTGCCCGACCTCGAAACCAGGATCGCTATCCTTGAGAAGAAGCTCTATAATGATGGTATTGTCATTCCCCGCGAAGTGATCGAATACCTTGCGTATTCCATCACCACCAATATCAGGGAACTAGAAGGGGCCCTGATCTCCATCATCGCACAGTCATCCCTAAACAAAAAGGCGATCACCCTTGACCTGGCACGACAAATGATCGACAAATTTGTCAAAAGCACCACCCGGGAAATCTCGATCGACTATATACAGAAAGTGATCTGCGACTATTTCAACCTGCCTGTAGAACTCATGATATCAAAGACCCGTAAGCGGGAAATTGTCCAGGCAAGACAACTGGCCATGTATTTCAGCAAGAAGCTCACCAAGGCATCACTTGCCACCATTGGGCTGCACTGTGGCAATAAAGACCACGCAACAGTGCTCCACGCCTGCCGTACGGTAAATAACCTCCAGGAAACAGATAAACAGTTCAAAAACTATATCGACGAACTGGAGAAGAAGATCAAACTCTGACGAGGTTGCTCCGGTTCTCTCATATCCCTCTTGTATGAAGAAAATATTAATGGTATGCCTGGGTAATATCTGCCGATCGCCCATGGCAGAGGGCATCCTGAAGCATAAGCTTGAAAATGCAGGTGTGAAAGCGATCGTGGATTCAGCAGGCACCTCCGCCTGGCATGCGGGGGAAGCCCCGGATCACCGGGCAGTCCAGGAATGCAGAAAAAATGGTGTTGATATCTCAAAACAACGATCCAGGCCCTTTACCGCTGAGGATCTTGATAACTTCGACCTGATATTTGCCATGGACCAGGAAAACTATCAGAACATCATGCAAAAAGTCACCAATGATGAACAGGCGAAGAGGGTACACCTGATCATGAATACCGTTTCCCCGGATCGTAATATGCCTGTTCCCGATCCCTATTATGGTGGACCCCAGGGATTCACCAATGTTTTCCGGCTACTGGAACAAGCCTCAGATAAAATCGTCGAACAATATTTTCCTCAGGGATGAGTCTATCGCCAGATCCGGACATAATTCAGGAAGCGCATAACCGGGTTTCTCCCTGGATCCACCGAACCCCCGTTTTCACTTCTGCTTCAATCAATGAGATCATTGGCGCTTCGCTTTGGTTTAAGTGCGAAAACTTTCAGAAAGTCGGTGCATTCAAATCCAGGGGTGCCGTCAATGCAGTGTTTTCCCTTTCAGATGCTGAGCTTGCGAACGGAGTGTGTACCCACTCCTCTGGCAATCATGCACAGGCTCTTGCCAGGGCAGCCTTGCTGCGCGGCATCCCTGCCCACATCGTGATGCCTGAAAATGCCCCTGCCATCAAGGTGGCTGCGGTAAAACACTACAAGGGAAACATAACCTTCTGCAAACCAACCCTCCAGGCACGTGAAGAATCGCTTGCAATGGTTCGGGCCGCAACCGGGGCAACAGAAATTCATCCATACAACCATCCCCCTGTAATTTTGGGTCAGGCAACCTGTGCCAAAGAGCTGATCGAAGATATCCCCGTAAACCCTGATTACATCATTACCCCTGTAGGTGGCGGAGGTCTGCTCAGTGGAACCTGCCTCAGTGTACAATGCTATTCGCCAGACACAGTCATTATTGCTGCTGAACCCGAAGGTGCAAATGATGCCTGGCAATCCATGAAAGCAGGTGAACTGATCCCTTCTGTCAACCCCAACACCATCGCAGATGGCCTGCTGACTTCCCTTGGCTCAAACACCTGGCCGGTTATCAGGAAGTATGTCCGGGAAATATTGCTGGCCGATGACAGGCAAATCGTTCAGGCTATGCGCCTGATCTGGGAACGGATGAAGATAATCACCGAACCGTCGGCAGTTCTGCCACTTGCTGCACTGATCAGACTGAAAGAAAATGGTGATTTTGAACCTTTCAAAGGAAAGCACATTGCAATAATCCTCAGTGGTGGCAATATCGACCTTGACCGGCTACCCTGGAACATGAAAACCACTGCATGAATAAAACCCTCTACCTCATACCGGCCGGCATTTCTCAGGATTACAAACTGACCGCCTACCCTGCAGAGCTGATCGGCAGGCTTCGCGTTGTGTTTGCCGAAGATATACGAACTGCCCGCCGCTACTTCCGCAGTACCGGTTACGAAGGAAGCCTGGATCAGCAGCACTGGGTAACCATGCAAAGTGATACCCCCCTGGATGAAATCATGATGGCTCTCAACAAGATCACTCCTGAGAACCCGGGAGGCGTCATCTCGGAAGCCGGAATCCCGGGCGTCGCTGATCCGGGAGCTGAAGTTGCAGCAATGGCCCACGAACTCGGTATCAAAGTGGTTCCCTTGCCCGGTGCATCATCCATTTTCATGGCACTCGCAGCATCAGGATTAAACGGACAGGAATTTACTTTCCATGGTTATCTGCCTATTCCGGAAAAAGAACGGGAAAAGCAGCTGAGGATGATTGAAAATCTGGCCAGGCAAAGCAATTATACGCAAATCTTTATGGAAACCCCCTACCGGAACATGCAACTGCTGAAAAGCATCCTTAAGGTTTGCAGGGATGATACCAGGCTTTGCATCGCTGCGGATATTACCGGTCAGAAGGAGTTGATCCTGACTCAGCGCATTTCAGCCTGGAAATCTTCCAGGGACAATTTCCACAAGCTCCCGGCAATCTTCCTGTTAAACACATAATGAGATTTACATCTTATCTGGCAGGGTAATCCCCAGCAACCCCATTGCATTGCTAAGCACGATGCCGGTGAAGTCAGACAATCTGACCCTGAAACGGATGGCTGTTTCATCCTCAGCATTCAGAACACTGTGAATGTGGTAAAACTGGTTGAATCCTTTTGCCAGTTCATAGCAATAACCTGCAATCGCCGCAGGGTTCAGTGCACGGGCTGCCTCTTCAAGAACCTGCGGCCACCGGTATAAAACTTTCAACACCTCTTTCTCCTCACTGTTAAGCGGATATGATGCATCAGCATAAGGCGTATCCTGTTCAATATCCTGTTCAGCAGCTTTACGCATCAAAGAAGCGATCCTGGCATGGGTGTATTGAATGAAAGGACCGGTGTTCCCATTGAAATCGATCGATTCTTCAGGATTGAACAGCATGTTCTTCTTCGGATCCACTTTCAGAATGAAATACTTCAATGCCCCTGCTCCCAGCATCTCGAACAGGTCATCCAGCTCCCTGATCTCCTCTTCACTCCATTTACCCAATTCTGCCGTCACCTTCCCGGCAGTCATCTTCATCTCATCCATCAGGTCATCGGCATCAACCACGGTGCCCTCCCGTGATTTCATCCTCCCGGAAGGTAACTCCACCATACCATAAGATAAATGGTATATCTTTCCGGCAAAATCATAATTCAGCCGGGCTAAAACCTTCTTCAGCACATCAAAATGGTAGTTTTGCTCATTGCCCACCACATACAGCATCTTTGCCGGATGGAACTCCTCTTCCCTGATGAGTGCCGTTCCAATGTCCTGGGTGATATATACAGAAGTGCCGTCACTGCGCAGAAGCACTTTCTCATCCATCCCCTGGTCAGTCAAGTCAATCCACACTGATCCATCCTCTTTCCGTTTGAGTAACCCCTCTCGGAGTCCTGCCAGCACCATCTCTCTTCCCTTGAGATAGGTATCTGATTCATAATAAATCCTATCGAACCTGATCCCCATCCGTGCGTAGGTCGCATCAAATCCTTCATAAACCCATTCGTTCATCTGTCCCCACAGGTTTCGGGTCTCCTCCTCCCCCTCTTCCCAGTGCCGAAGCATCGTGCGAGCCTCTTCCATCAGGGAAGAATTCCGTTCAGCTTCCTCAGGGTCTGATCCGGCAGCA
>JAWOGX010000248.1:0-7484 GCA_046496455.1 Bacteroidales bacterium
GGCAGACAGAGGTTCAGGACCCGGACCCCACTGACAATCAGCCGGAATGATCAGTGAAGCCACCTGTCCCGGTGGTCCAATGGCCGACTTCACAGCAGCCAGGCTTGCCTCTGCCATTTCGCTGACAGACCTGACAGTGCGCGTCCAACCCACCGTTCCCGCGAGTGAGGCAATGTCTGAATGCAGTGGAACATCATACTTTACGTGTTGTGTGGCATGCTCTCCAATCCAGTTGACCACCGGCGTGCGTGCCCGCCGTGCGTTGTGCAGATTGGCAATGCCATTGGCAAAGCCCGGCCCGAGATGCAGCAGCGTTGCAGCTGGACGCCCTGTCATCCTGGCCCAGCCATCAGCTGCTCCCGTGCAAACACCTTCAAAAAGTCCAAGCACCACACGCATACCGGGTATGTGATCCAGGGCTGCCACAACAGGCATCTCTGTGGTACCAGGGTTTGCAAAACAGATCGAAACCCCCGCGCGCCTGGCGGTCTCAACCAAACTGTATGCTCCAGTAATCATGATACAATCCTCCGTGTTTTGATATCACTGCAAACCTGATTCATTCTCTTCACTGAACATTAGCATCAAATATCATAAAAAAAACTTCAGTCTGTACACAGTTACGCACAATTCACTCTGAATCCTTCATTGCCGGCTTACCTGCAAATTTCTTCGTCTTGCCTTTGTGTTTCATTAAACCAGGGGCATTTAAACATAAATGCTGAAGTTTCGGAAACAAAGATAGGGTCATTTTTAGCATTTACAGCGCAGAAGAACAGGCCTGTACATCTTAACAGCCCGGTTTTCCCTTGCAGTTTGAACAGGAGTTGTATTTTTATGCGCAAATCGCCGGAAATCAAATTCAGCATAAAGATGCTCAGTAAAAAACTGTTAACCCTCCCCAATCTCCTCACCTTTTACAGGATTGCCAGTTTCCCGGTGGTACTTGCCATGGCCCTGACAGGAAAGGAAAGCGTTTTCGCCCTGTTGCTGATTATCAACCTGGTCACAGATGTGCTGGATGGCCTTTTGGCCCGACTCCTTCGCATGCAGACTGAATTCGGCGCCAGGCTGGATTCCATCGCCGATATCGGCACCTACATCCTGGCTGTCACAGGTATTTTTTTATTCAAGGCTGATGAGTTTGCCCCTCATATTACCAGTTTTCTCGTTTTCCTCTCCCTTTTTATCGCTGCCAATATTTTGTCGCTGATCAGGTTCAGGAGATTTCCGAGTCTCCATCTCTACTCGTGGAAGATCGGCGGTTATCTTCAGGGGGCATTCTTTATTGTCCTGTTTGCCATTGGCTTTTTTACTGAGTTTTATTACATCATGATTTGCTGGGGGATACTGGCTTTTACTGAACATATTGTGATACAACTTATCATTCCGGAAATGAAATCAAACCAGAAAGGGCTCCTTTGGGTGCTTAAAAACAGACATGATTGAAACATTCGCCCTGATCATCCCTGCCTACTTCCTTGCCGGAGGAATCCTTATGGCAATCATCAACCGTAAAAAAGACCCCGGGCAACGGAAAACCAACATCCTGAAATACCTGACCTACTTTCTGATCGTCAGCATCCTGTTCTTCAGCATTCTGATCAACCCGTTTATTTTCAGAATCGTGGCGCTGATGATCATTGTTATTGGATTTTTCGAGGTGTTCCTGGCAGCCGGGAAGGGGGGCAGTGCCGGCAGGACCCTGCTCTCCATTGTGTTGTTTGGAGTCCCTGCAATATTGTTTCTGTTTTTCAGCACCCTTGATCAAATGATTCTGCTGATCACTGTTTTTGTGATCACCATCTTCGATGCATTTTCTCAACTGACCGGTCAGCTTATCGGCAAAAGAAAGCTTTTCCCTTCGGTAAGTCCGGGAAAAACGGTTGAAGGCTTATTGGGGGGCATCATCGTATCCTCATTATCTACATTGCTGATCATGGACTTCACCGGGTATTCACCCCTTAAATCACTGATGCTTGGATTGGTGATTGCCGGATCCGGGTTTGCGGGTGATATGCTGGAGTCGGCAGGAAAAAGGAAGCTGGGCATCAAGGACTTTGGCAGGGTGTTGCCCGGGCACGGGGGCATCCTGGACCGTTTTGACAGCCTGATCTTAGCGGGGGCAATAATATTTCTGTTCATAAAAACCGGGCTGATATGATGATCCAGATAGTCTATACATCTCTTTTTCTCTGCGGATTTCTGCTGATATTATGGGCATGTGAAACGCTTCATAAGAGATGGGGCGTCAGGGCAGAATACACCAGGAAGACAGGCCATGCAGCATCTTCCATTGCAAGCATCGCACTGATCTTCCTGATTGATTCACACTGGTATGTCCTTGTACTGGGGATATTGTTGTTTTTCCTGCTGTATACCGGTAAACGGAAAAACCTGTTTAAATCCATTGATGGTGTCCCCCGGAAAACCTCAGGGAGCTATCTCCTTCCGGTGGCAATCTACCTAATGTTTTTGTTTGCAGAACTGGCTTCCAGCCGTTTGATCTTCATCCTTCCGTTACTGATTCTTGGAATCAGCGACACACTGGCGGGACTTGCCAACGGATGGATCCGCAGCGATAGCCCTAAATCAGGAAAAACCCTTTATGGCTCAGCTGCTTTCTTCATTTCTGCGATGCTGATTTCATGGATCACACTGCATCTTTCCGGGTACAACCTCAATATGCAGATCCGCACCACACTGGCACTGGCATTAATTTCGACCATTGCTGAACGCTATAGCCACAAAGGTTTTGATAATCTGACCGTGCCGCTGGCAAGTGGGATCGTATTGTGGATTTTCCTTTGACCGGCAATTTTTTCAGATCTTCGCGGCAGATAACATTGGGACAACAATAATACAGGCCACAATATCACGAATAATCACATCAAAATAAAAAATGGAAACAGAAAAACTACTGCATAATCTTCTGAAGCGAAACTTCGATGCTGCGTTTTTTGAAACAAGGCAGGAAGCGGTGCAATGGCTTTTAGCACAGATGGAAGAGAAGAAGAGTGTCACCTGGGGCGGATCACTGACCCTGAACGAGATCGGAATCAAGGAAGCTTTGCGGGAGAGGAATATCACCATTCTTGAACGGGACATGGTGACTGATGCGGAAGAAAAGCACCGTTTACAGCGTGAAACCTTTTTCTGCGACTACTACCTGATGAGCACCAGCGCTATTACAGAAGATGGCGTTCTGGTCAATATTGACGGCACCGGCAACAGGCTGGCTGCCCTGATGTATGGACCGGACAAGGTGTTTGTGGTTGCCGGCATCAATAAGGTTTTCGGAACCGAAGAGGAAGCGTTGCATGCAGTGCGCAACAACGCTGCGCCCTGGAACGCAGCCAGGCTGAACAGAAAAACACCATGTGCTTCAACGGGTTACTGCCACGACTGCCTGACGAGCGATTGTGTCTGCAGCCATATCGTCATCACCAGGCGTTCATGGCACAAGGAGAGGATCACCGTGGTGCTGATCAACGAAAAGCTTGGAAAATAATCAACCGGGAATTCGTCGTATCACCTTCTCCATGGCACATAGTCTCCGGAGGAATAGCTGAATGAGACACCCAATGAATTGGTGAGGCTCCTGTAAGGGAAAAGGGATTCATTATACGCAAAATCCTTCAGGATGTAATCTGCAGCATGGAATACATCAATATTCCAGGAAATGCCCTCCCAGAGTCCGAAATAAATCCTGGTGGAAAGCCCGAAGTTGTATCCGAAAGAATCATCATCCCAAAGGGTCTTGTAAACCTGCTCATTGTTGATCCAACTGGTTGTAATCAAGCCCATTCTTCCGAAACCATACAGGTAAAAACTCAACGGATGTGAACTGGTGCCAAACTCAATATCGTTGTACGTCACACCAAGCCCGGCGTAGACGGTCCATCCGCTCTCTTTGAAAGCCAGCACAGTATCAGGCGAAAGATTATACCTGAATCCTCTTGGCACCAATCCGAAACCGGATGAAAGGTTGAGATTAAAACTGGTTCCTTCAATAATCTCCCGATCCGAGTTGATTCTTAACGACGGAAGTTTCATTTTTGAAGAAGGTCCCATCGGCATAAATGCAGGATCCTCGCTCAAAGCAGACAGCACATTAAGACCAATTGAGATGCGTGTATTCTCTCCGAAAAACTGTGCTTTGACGTCTGTTTCAAAAAACATTACAAAGGTTAAAAACAATACAACCACCGGTAGATTCTTTCTCATAGGGTTTAGATAATTGTTGAAATGGAATTATTGTTTGATCAATTTCTGTCTGAAAAACTGATTATTTTCTTTTGATTTGATTTCCAGGATATACATTCCGGAAGGAAGGAATGACAAATCAATTTTGTTGTCTGCAAAATTACTGCTGCAGATATTTTTACCTGAAAGGTCAAAGACAGTGACTTCGAACAATCCGGAAACTGCCGGCAAACCGTTGACATTTAAAATACCGGTAGTTGGATTGGGGTAGATATGAAGATTTTGATCAGCATTGATCTTATTCATTCCAATATTAAAATCTGAATAGAAATAAACCACAGAGTCTCCGGTGGGCACCCAGTTGTTTTGAATATAGTTATACCCGAGTATTACCGTGGGTTTATTCACCCTGAAGGAGAATTCACGGCTATTGAACGTCCCTTTTTCAACCGGAACAGGGAGGAGGAGCTTTTTAGCCTGCATAGAAAGGTCGTACAGGTGCTCCGATTTATAAGAGGTAGTCCATTGGTTGTACAAGGGTTCGAAATCTGAACTGACCACTTCCACGATGTTTCCGAAGGCATCATAGCCGTAAATATCGCGATATATATTGTTCCACATATTCGGGTAGTAGCCCCATTTCCAATCCTGGTACATCCCGACCAGCACCTGCCCCTGCGCGTTCCGCGTATAGAGCATCCGGTAATAGGGCTCCCAGTCGTTGAGGCTGTTGCTGTATTCATAGGTGGTTTCAGCGCTCAGATAACCATTGCTGTCGTAGGCATAGGTCACTTTTGAGCGTGGCGCCCAGGTTGAAGAGGGCCCTTGCCAGGAGCTACCCACTACCTCTTCCGGCTTTCCGGCTGCAGAATAGGTAAAAAGCGACCTCCCGAACACATCATAGCTCATCGTGGAGGCTTTCCATGATGCGGTATAAATGACAGAATCCTTACCATCCACATCGTAATGAAAGGTATATTTCCTGTAGGGGTACCATCCGTTGAACGGCACATCACAATCATCTTCAATTTCAACAATGAGCCTGTTGTTGGTATCATACTGGTATTCATGGCGTGCACTCCAGAAGGTCGACCCCTGGTGGATGCCCTTGGTCAGCCATTCGGTGTTTCTCCCCAGCGAATCATAAAAAAAGAAATCGTGGCGCCATTGGGTGTAGTAGACACTATCAAGGGTTTGTACCAGGTATTGTGATTTTCCAACCTGGATGAGGAGTGCCAGGAAAAAGAGGGTTGTAAATATTCTTTTCATCGTGCAAGGTGAGATTTTATATCAGAACTGTGAGGTAAATGTATAGATTTTCCGCTTTCCTTCTCACACCAAGTCAATTGAATTCTATTCTTCTCTATATCAGATATATATTTAGCCACTGATTCACGGAAATTGATTTTCGTGCAATCATAATCCGTGCATCCGTGGCAAAATATTTTTCCTGCTCTTCCATTTAAAAAGTTTCTTTGCCCGCAGATTTCTGCGTTCACTGCAGATCAGCTTCTGCAAAAATCCGCGAGATCAGCGGGTTGTTTTATCAGGATCTGGCAATCTGTTTTTCGGTGTCAACATCCTGTTGAAAATTAAAAGAATATTAAAGAGTTCAGCATGAAATAATATCTATTTTTGATGATCATCTGCATAAAAACAAAAACCAATGAAAAGAATTACCACACTGATCCTGATGCTAGGGTCACTGATGCTGAACGGCCAGAACCCGGCCGGGCCCAACAAGTACCAGTACAGCCAGATTGACGCGGGAGGTTATCATACGATCGCACTGAAATGTGACGGCACTGTATTGTGTTGGGGGGATAATTCCAGCGGGCAGTTGGGCAACAACAACAGTCCTACCGACAGCAACACGCCTGTTTATGTCACCGGACCAGGTGGTGTAGGGTTTCTGGACAACATCATAGCCGTGGATGCGGGGGGCTTTTTCAACCTGGCACTCCGGGCAGATGGAACAGTCTGGGCCTGGGGAGACAACGGAAGCGGCCAGCTCGGCATCAACAATACTGCTACACAGAACACACCGGTTCAGGTGCTTGGAGTTAACGGCACAGGTTTTCTCACGGGGGTGAAAGCGATCGCTGCAGGGGGAGAGCACTCCCTGGCCGTGCTGGACAACGGCACGGTGGTAGCCTGGGGGAGCAACCAGGGGCAACTTGGCGACAACACCAACACCAACAGGCTTACCCCCATTGTGATGCAGAACCTCGACTACCCTGCCATTGCCGTTGCTGCGGGAGGGACACACACCCTGGTTTTGCAAAACAACGGCACCATCAAATCGTGCGGGGATGATTACTACGGACAACTTGGGGATGACCAGTCGTCCAACAAACAGAGCCTTCCCGTCTATGTCAGGGATGACAACGGCGTGATCATCACCGGTGCAATTGGTATTGACGCGGGAGAGTCCCACAGCATAGCTGTTAAGAATACCGGCACGGTTCTCACGTGGGGTGCCGACAGTGACCAGCAGATCGGCAGGAGCACCACAACACCGAAAAGAAAGGTCGCCTTGCCCATCAACCTTGGGGTGCCGGTGACCACAGCCGTGGCCGTGACAGCAGGGTCGAGGCACAGTATGGCTCTGCTGGCCGATTCAACCCTGGTGGTTTGGGGCAACAACGACTTCGGTGAATTGGGATTGGGGAACTATACCAATTTCACGAATCCTACAGCCCTGAATTTTGGGGTAAGAAAAGTGGTAGCGGTTTCAGCCGGCATCGTAGGGCAAAGTGTTACCGGGGGTTATCATTCCGTTGTCCTTCTTGACAATGACAGCATCAGGACATTCGGGCTGAACGACCAGGGCCAGCTGGGGATAGGCACCACCGGAACCAATGCCAACACAGCACAGAATGTTTCCGGCTATTACCTGGGTACCATTTATGCGGATGCCGGTCCTGACAAGTTTTACTGCAATGGAGATTCCGTGCAGATAGGAGGTGAATCACCGGGTGATTACGCCAACTACAAGTATCAATGGTTTCCAACCCTGGGTTTATCGGGAGGTTTGATCAACACGACACGCCCTGACACGCTGGCTGATCCCTTCAGCAGCATGACGACCAACTCATCACTCACCATCCATTACATCCTCGAAAAAAATTACAGGAATGACACATTGGGTTATTGCGTAGTGCCAGACACCTGCAAGGTGGACATCCGTGCCACCGCCACGGCCGGCTTTACCAGCACCTCACCGGGTTGCACCGGCAAAGGGGTTAGTTTCCTGAACTCCGGCAGCTCCGGCAGCG
>JAWOGX010000249.1:0-6174 GCA_046496455.1 Bacteroidales bacterium
ACCTCTCCTATGCACTGATCAACAGCAACCAGACAGAGGCAGCGCTGGAGGTTTACCGTGAGCTTATCATTGCTGATCCAAACTCCGCCATGGCCAGGGCAGGGATCGGTAAGTCACTCCTTCTGGCAGGCAAACCCTACGAGGCGATGAAACATCTCAAAAGGGCCACGATCCTTGAACCGGGCAATAAAGAATATCAAGCCTTGCTCAGGAAGGCAAAAAATGAACTTGCCATTACCCTGTCATACCAGTTTATGTATATCAATGAACAGGAGCCCATTGACCTGGGGATTGACACCGCTGCATACAACATCCATGCATTGCTGAACATTGTCGGGCTCAGCAAACGTGTTTCAGACAGGCTCTCCCTGCGATTCAGCCACCTGCTCGACAGATCAGAACGTGAATACTACATGCAGGAGACCGAAAACCGTTGGTATGACAACACCTCCCTCAGGGCCACCCTGCTACTCAACAAGCACAGGATCAACCTGTTTGCCGGGGGCAGCTTCACCGAAGAACAACTCACCTCCTACGGCCTGGCATGGGATTACGGTCGGACCATAAAAAAGGTGCGGTTCAGCAATACCCTTTCGGCAGGGTATGATTACTACTACTACTGGAACCAGGTGGGGCATGACTATATCTCCGAACACATGAGGCTGGGGATCGGAAAGTTCTCTTTTGATGCACATTACCGCTATGTCAATGTCAGGGAACTATACCTCATTGACCTGGACACACTCGGGCGCAACCCGGGCCATCAATATACGCTTACAGCAAAGTACACCTTTCTGAAGAATCCAAAGATTACCCTGGGGGTATACCACAATTACCGTGATTACGAGCACAAATCATCCAGGTACTGGTCTCCACAAGACAGAAGGCTCAATGCAGGTACTGCCACCATCTACTGGGAATCCCCCAAAGGAGTTTACGCCTGGATTTCAGGCAATGCAGGGCGGGCCAGCGATGGCATTGACCATTGGGAAGCATCAGGCGAACTGGGTTACAACAGGAAAACGACAAGTTACTCCATTGGGGCTGCCCGGTTCTACAACCCATGGTATGAGAATTTTATTGCCTATCTTTCGGTAACAAAACGGTTTGCCAAATTATGAGAGCAAAGTACCTGATCATACTGATTTTGATCCTTCTGCTGGGCTGGGTGGTCGCACAGATGCTCAACCTGGAGGAAAAAATCAGAAAGAGCAGGGTGGTAGAAGTGATCCTCGAGGATATCAACAAACCTCTGATGGAAGAGTTCCCTGTCGAGCGGCTTGCCCGGCTGGCTGACTCCTCTTCGTACTTTTTCAGGGCCGACGGGGATTATCTCGCTGCCATCAGCACCAATATCACCAACGGGAGGAAAACAAAGGAATGGGAGCAGGTTTTTATCAAAGGGGTGAACATGGGGGTAGCACTCCCTGGGAAATGGCCCTCTGAATTCGCGGCTACCTATGATGATTATCTTCAATGGTTTGTGATGATCGGGCAGATGAATGCCAATACCATCCGCACCTATACCATTCTCCCTCCCGAGTTTTACCGTGCCCTTGCTTTTTATAATCTCCATTACGATAACAGAAAACTTTGGCTGATGCAGGGCGTCTGGGCAGATGAGCCTCCTGATCACAATTACGCCGATGCTTCGTATACACGTGAATTCCTCAAAGAGATCCGTGATGCCGTGGATGTGGTCCATGGCAACCTTGTGCGCCAACCCAGGCATGGCTATGCCGATGGCATCTATACCGCTGACGTATCCCCCTATACCATAGGATGGGCACTCGGTCGTGAATGGGAGCCCGAAGCTGTATCGACAACCAATAAAAACGACAGCATTGACCTCCCTTACGGTGTCTTTATTGATCTACTGGAAGGCAACCCTATGGAAAAATGGCTCGCAGGCGTCATGGAATTCACTGCCCGCTATGAGACGCAAACCTATCTCTCCCAACGCCCCATTTCCTTTATCAACTGGCTCACCCTGGATCCGATGTTCCATAACCGTGAACTCGATATGGATGATCTTGAATCGGTAGATATGGAAAAATTCAGTCACACCAACCTCTTCAAACCGGGACTCTTCGCCTCTTACCATGTTTATCCCTATTATCCCGATTATATCTTCCGTGAAGAAAAATATGCAAACACACTTAACCATCTTGGTCAACCCGACAACTACCTGGCTTACTTGCTCGACCTGAAAAAGCACCAGCAAGGCATGCCCCTTGTCATTGCTGAATATGGCTTGCCTACCAGTCGGGGGAATAGCCATTACACCCCATTTGTGTACCATCATGGCGGATACTCCGAACAGGAACAGGCTGATGTCTCAGTATTGATGACCGAAAATATTCATCGCAGTGGTTGTGCCGGGGCCATCTATTTCGAATGGATTGATGAGTGGTTCAAGAACAACTGGCTCGTAATGGAGTATGAAACGCCCCAGGAACGCAGGAAAGAGTGGCACAATGCCGAAAACCCCGAGCAGCACTACGGCATCATCGCGATGGAATCCAGAAAAAAAATCATTGATGGCAATCCCGATGAATGGGAAAAAAACAACCGGAAACCCTTTATTGCTGCAGATGCTGACCCAACCTATTTCTACCTGGCAGCGAATATGCCGGGAATAGATTTTAACAAGCATAACCTCTTTATCGCCATCGATACATACGATAAAAATCTCGGGAGTTTCAGGGTCCCCTTTTCAAAAGAAACACTGAAACGCGGCGTTGAATTTCTGGTGAAAATCCGGGATTCGTCCTTTGCTTCCGTCCTTGTTGACCAGAATTACAAAGTTTTCTCGAACCGGTTTACCGGGCAGTACCCCGACTATCGCTCCGTGAAAAACCACGATGGTGTCTTCATCGAACAGTTGCTCCTCTCCAACCCTGCACGGGTGGATGTACTCGGTGACACCTCAGAAGAGGTTGCCCACAACCGTGGAAGGCTGCAGTTCGGAAATATGCTCAATCCCGCCACCTCCAACGCCGGCATTTTCTGGAACAACAAAGGCTTTTTAGAGCTGCGCATCAGCTGGCAAAGCCTGAATATCACCGACCCCTCAACCCGGATGGCCATCAACGGGACCAACCCCGACGGAACCATTGCCGTTGCAGAAACGGATGGTTTTCATCTCCGCTTTTTTGTGACCGATAAAAAGAACCGGCCCGTAAAACAGTTTCCCGATGGCCAGACCCTCTGGTATTCCTGGGATAAATGGGATGTCCCCGGATTTTCTTCCAGGATAAAACCTGTTTATTATGCTTTGGCCGATATTTTCAAAACGATACAACCTCTTGACGCTTCAGAAATCCACGACATCCCGGAAAATCACCTTTTCAAGCTTTGCAGCTTTTACCGCGGAAGAAACGGTGCCGTTACCTTCGCTTTCGACGGCAGGTGCATCTCACAGCTCAACAACGTCTTGCCGGTCCTGAAGATGTACAACCTCAAAGGAACATTCTCCAGAACATATTATGGCCCGGAACCCACCGGGGGTACGCACTACCGTCAGATGCTCGACGAAGAATTCCAAAGGATTGCAAAAGAACAACACGAAGTGAGGCCTGCAGGCCCATGGGTTCTGAACCCCGGCCCCAATGAAAGAATCGTTGCCACACCCTGGCGGGAAACGCATCCTCTTATCAGGATCTTCAGTGATGAAAACCCCGGATTGCACCAGCTGGATTCCATGCTGAAAAATCGCAACGGACTGTGGAATATTTTCCTCCTCAGACATGTCTACGATACAATGAGTCGTGAATACAAAAACCTGATCCATCTGGCAGGTGAAGATGTTAACAACATTTCTCCCAAACACCTCAACAAAATTGTCAGGTTAGGCAGAAACAGCGGCTATTGGGTTGCCCCGTTCGAACAGGTTTCCACCTACCTGCATGTGGTGGAAAAATCGAAGGTCAGTATGTCTGGCTTCAACAACCTCTATTTTATCACGGTCACCAACCAGCTGGACGCCATATTCAACAACAGGCCCGTCACCGTGAAATACAATGGCCCGGCACAGGTGATACGCATCAGGGGAAGCGCCTCCGATGGCACCTTCAGGGTTCGGGGTGGTACGCTCTTCCTTGACCTCTGGCCCAACAGGGAAGCAACGATTGAAATTCTGGAATAATCTGATTGAATCAAATATAATGAAGCCAAAAAAACTGCTGATCATCATCGGAATTTGCGTTGTCCTGGCTGCCGGGGTGCTTCTCACCCTGCGGCTCACACGCAGCAACACGAAGGGGGGACAGGAACTATTCCGGGTTCCCCGGGTGCTCATCATCACCACCGGTAAAGACGGTACGGGCACCCTGCCCGAGGGGGTGATCCTCACCATGGAATCTTTCATCAGTCATGGCGCCTATACCCGCATCAACACCCGCGATGCGCTCCTCGATAACGAATACCTTGCGCAATTCGACATCCTCCTCCTCCTCACTGCTATTGAATACCACGATGCCGATCGGCAATACTCCCTCACTTATATGGAAGACATTGAACTCGAAATCATCAGCAACTGGGTTCAGCAAGGGGGCGTCCTCATTGCCGGTGACAACACGGGCCGAAACCTCCGGAACGGTGCTGACCGCATCAGTATCCACGGACGCCTTGAACCCGACAACTGGCCGTTGTCTCAGGTGTTTGGCGTAATGATGTCTGAACGAAACATGGAGGGGTTTGCTTTGGTTGGAGATATCGCTGACACACTCCGCGGTGAATTGATTCCCCCACTTGCCCCGGGCGCATGGATCCTGGTCCCAGACTCTATACTGAATGAAAATGCCATAGTCCTTGCATCCTGGCAAAATGACTCAATGAAATTCCCTTCCCTCATTATGAACCCGTTCGGCAAAGGCATCTCTTTCCTCCTTCCCTCTTCTTACCTGCTCCATCCCTCCAACGAAGGAGGACACTGGAATGCAATGCAAATCAATGCATTCTGCGAACTTGTTCTGGATCAATACTATAAAAGAACCCCTGTCAGGATTGGCATCCACCCCTGGCCCAACGGTCATCCGGCAGCTTTCGCAGTTTCCCTGAACAGCGACGGCGACCTCGGCAACTACCGCCGTACTTTCAAATTACTCTCACAAAAGAGTGTCTCTGCTACTCTTTTCGTCAATGGTGCCCTGGACCAGGATATTGTCTCCATGCTCAACGCCTACCCGCATCAACTCCAATCCAATGGCTGGAAAAAAACCAACATGAGAGACCTATCTTTCAGTGAAACCGTGCTGCAACTCGAAATGAACGAGCAAAGCTGGAACCGCAATTTCTCCGGATTCCGGTTTCCGTACACCCTCAACAGCGTCTGGGGCATGGATTTCCTCCAGCGAAAAGGATACAGCTACGATTCAAGTATTGGGATTGACCATACCCACTCCTTTGCCGGCAGCCTCTTCCCTTATCATCTGCCGGTTTTCCAGGGTGAAAACTACCAGGTGCTGGATCTGCTTGAAGTAGGACCGGTTGCCAGAGATGATTATTTTTATTTCCGGATGATCCAGGAAAGCCCTGTAATTGACCTGGTAAAAATCTACGAAAATTCACTTTTATTCGATGAATACCTTAAAAACTTCTGGAAAGACATTGCTGAACCCATTGGCGGCATGATGATTTACCTGGGACATCCACTCTTTTCAGGCCACAATGATACCACATTGATACCGCTTTCAAACCTGATAGACACCGCAAGAAAAGACGGAGCCTGGATCACCTCCATGGATGATATCGCAAACAGATGGGAGATCCTTGACGACATTGAACTCAGGGTGTATACCGCCAAATTAGAGAAAAAGGAGTACACTGTAGAAATCTCGATGCCTGAAGGGACAAAAATCGAAGGGCTGACGCTCAGAATATCACAAAAGCCCCTGAATGTCAAAGCATCGGAAGGGAAGGCAGTGGTAAAACAGGAAAACAACCACTGGCTCATCATCACAGATGGATTCGATGGCCAGCGGATCACTTTCTCCCTGAAATAATCTTTTCCAACAGACCCACTTCAAGCCGGCGGGAATCTCCCACAGCCGACCCTGGTCACGGTGCCTTCGGGAACCTCAGACTCCGGAGAGTCGACTCTCGACTCTCAACTCTCGACTCTCAACTCTCGACTCTCAACTCTCAACTGTAATTTGTCTAAATTTTTGTATT
>JAWOGX010000358.1:0-8177 GCA_046496455.1 Bacteroidales bacterium
AAGAGACCGAGATACTCGTCAATACTCTCCCTGGTAAGTGGTTCGTTGTTCAGGTTGTTTTTTGTGAAAACAGCCAGAAATTCACGGGGCGTGACGGATTCGACCAATTGATTGCCATTCCAGATTTTCAGAACGGCAGCTTCTTCTTTGGTTTTGCATGCATTAAGTATGAACATCAATGCAAAGGCAACTAAAATAAGAGGTGTTGTTTTTACTACAGATTTCTTCATAAACATCTTCATCGGTAACAGATTTAGGTTGAAAATATTTTGAGTGACTACATTCTTGAATAGTTCGGGGCTTCACGGGTTATTGTGATATCGTGGGGATGGCTTTCGAGGATGCCTGCATGGGTTATCTTGATGAATTTCGCATTTTGAAGACCTTCAATATTGGCGGCACCGCAATAGCCCATACCGGCCCGCAAGCCTCCCACCATCTGGTGCACCACCTCTGAAAGAGTCCCTTTATATGCCACACGGCCAACGATGCCTTCCGGCACGAGCTTTCTGATGTCATCTTCTGCATCCTGGAAGTAGCGGTCTTTGGAACCATGCTGCATGGCTTCAAGGGAACCCATACCACGATATGTTTTGTATTTTCTTCCTTCGTAAATGATGGTTTCACCGGGGGCTTCCTCAACACCGGCGAACAGGGACCCCACCATGATTGTGCTTGCACCGCCTGCTATTGCTTTCACAATGTCACCGGTGTACCGGATTCCACCATCGGCAATCACAGGGATTCCGGTACCCATCAGGGCATGGGCTACCTGAAATACAGCCGTAAGCTGAGGAACGCCCACACCTGCAATAATCCTGGTGGTGCATATGGATCCTGGGCCGATACCTACCTTGATCGCATCGGCACCCGCAGCAGCAAGGTCCCGTGCTGCCTGGGGAGTGGCTATGTTTCCCATCACCAGTTCGAGATCAGGAAACTGTTTTTTGACGGCCTTGCCCATGCCTATGACACCTTTGGAGTGCCCGTGCGCTGTGTCGATTACAATGGCATCAACGCCTGAACGAATAAGGGCTTCGATCCTCTCCATGGTGTCATGGGTGACGCCGACAGCAGCAGCAACCCGCAGTCTTCCCATGGTATCCTTACTGGCATTGGGACGGGCTTTGATCTTAATGATATCCTTATAAGTGATCAGCCCCACCAGTTTGAAATTTTTGTCGACAACGGGAAGTTTTTCGATCTTAAACTCTTGAAGAATATCGGCAGCCTGCTCAAAATCAGTAAATTCATTTGTGGTAATCAGGTTTTCAGAAGTCATGACCTCCGCCACAGGTTTGTCGGGGTTCCGTTCAAAACGCAGATCCCGGTTGGTCACGATACCAACAAGCGTGTTGTCTTTTTCCACAACAGGGATTCCTCCAATACCAAACTCTTTCATGATGGCATGAGCATCACCCACCTTCGCGTTAGCATGCAAGGTTATGGGGTCAATGATCATCCCGTTCTCAGCACGTTTGACTTTTCTGATTTCATTGGCTTGCTGCTCGATAGTCATGTTTTTGTGGATCACCCCGATGCCACCCTCCTGGGCAATCGCAATAGCCATTCTTGAATCAGTCACGGTATCCATTGCTGCTGAAACAATGGGGATATTGAGTTTTATATTCCGTGAAAACTGTGTGCTGAGGCTGACATCGCGGGGTAGTACCTCAGAGTATTCGGGAACAAGGAGAACATCATCATAGGTCAGTCCTTCATTAAAGAACTTTTCTCTATCAGTTGTCATGGCAGTGAAAATTTCCCGCAAAGATAGTTTTTTTCATCGAATGTTGTATCCAGGTCATTATATCGTCAGATGCCTTTGAAATGAGAAAACCGGCCAATCATCCGTTGGGGAATGACTGGCCGGCTCAACGACTCTGCTGCAGCATCAATGGTTTGAAAAATGCAATGAAGTCAAGTCGGTCTGAACTTAAAATTGTTTACCGGAGCACGGTTACCGTTCCCCTGCGTTCATACTCTTTCTTCGTGGCACTGATAAACTTTACCACATAGACATACACCCCTTCGGGGACAAACTCACCTTTAAAGGTGCCATCCCATCCCTGGTCACGGTCGGTCGTGGTGAAGAGCATCTGCCCGAGACGGTTGAAGATCGTGAACTCGTAGTTACCACCCGGAACAAAGACCCCGATCGGTTTGAAGGTGACATTCTGTGAGATCACCCCTTGCGGTGTGAATGCTGTCGGGATGAACAACTTGGGCTCCATCAGGGCCTGCACCTCATTGGAGAGGGATGTTGCCTGCAGACCGTACTGGTTGCCTGCACCTTCCAAAGCTTCAACATAATAGGTAAACATCCCGCTGCTCTTGGGCAGGGCGCCCACATCATCCACGTGGTTGCCCGAGGCGGGCGGATACACTGAAATGGGCAACGGATCCAGAACACCATCGACGCGACGCCAGATGTTGTAGGATGTGGGTGCCCCGTCAAAGCCTTCATAATCGTTCCATACCAGCTGGTTGCTCGTCTGCTGCTGGCTCGTGCTGATGCCAAGCAGTATGGTCCTGGCTATGTTGGAGGTGTCGGCGATATAACCGCAGCTGTCCACAACGATTGCACGGTAGTAGTAGCTCCGGTTCTGGAAGACTGCACCGTAGTCATTGTACTCGATCTCTGCCAGCGTTGACATTGGCAGTATGGCAATCTGGCTGTAGGCGACACCATCATCTGAACGCTCGAGCCGGTATTCGGTCACATAGACATTCGGATCGGTGTACAGCACAACTTTCACAAAATCGTTGTTCACCACAGTCGCCGTCTTGATATAGAGGTAATCGGGCTGGTTCGGCATGGATATCACATTGCACACCACGCATGACTCACTGGTCTTTTCCAGGTTCACATCGTAGGCCTGGATCAGGTAGCAATATTGAGAACCCATATCCAGGTTGCTGTGCGTGTAGGTAGTAACCCCGGCGCCCAGATTGGCAAGGTGGGCGGGGGCACCGCCGTTTACGCTCAGGAAGATATCATACCCTCCAAGCGATGGCGCCATGTTGATATATGGGTTCCAGGTAAGCACATTCTCCTCGATGCAGTCGGTCTGTTTAACCTCGGTATATATGGTGTTGTGCTGCTGACTCATCTGGCTGTAGTTGCCACAACTGTCAAAGGCTTGCACCGTATAGGTCACATACCCCTGGCAGGGGTTGCTGGTGATATCCACATGCATCGTGTCGGAGCGGCTCCAGAGGGTCTCCTGCGGCGTATAGACTCCGGAGTTGTAAGTATAGACCACATAACCGATCACATCCTCCGAGGAGTTCACATTCCATGTCAGTATGCTTTGCTGGCTGGTGTTGTCAACGGTTACTGTGTAGATGGTCGGGGTGAACGGCGGTGTCACATCCTCAAACTGGTCTCCGTCAATATTGGAGATGGAGCGGCAATAGATTATCCCGGTGGAGTCGTTGATCAGGGTATCAAGAATCTCGATTCGGTAGTTGATAAACTGGTTGCACACCGTAATGGTATCCACATAAGCCGTATTGGGGGTGGTGGCAATCAGCTGCCAGTTGCCGGCAGGGTACTCACGCCAGACTTCGTAAATCCCCGATGAGCTGGGCAACAGCGGGGTGTGGGTTGCGTTCCAGGTCAGGTTGGCTACGCCAAAGGCAGCACCAGGGTTCACCACATCCAGGTAGATTGTGCTGGCAGTATCGGTCGGGTCGGCCATCTCCTGTCCATTGCAACCGCTTCGCACCGTCACATAATAGTACATGGGATTGGTGTTGGCCCCTGCACCAAAATGCGTGGTGGTGGTGGTGCTGATATTGAAGACTGAGTCAACCGCCACGAAAGGTCCTGCCATGGAGTTCGATGCCCAGATGTGGTAACTGTCGAAGGTGTTCATGGTGTCCTTCACTTCTGTCCAGGTCAGCTCCACATCCCCGTTGGGGAGCACCGCGAGGCAGTGTATCGGCGGGGAGGGCAGGGTTGGTTTGGTAAGCACCACGATGGTGACCGTGGCGTACCGGATCCCCGGCGCCGGGCAGAAGTTGTCCATCGTCTTGAACAGGAAGTTATAGGTATTGGATGTCGCACCGCAACCAATGTTGGTGGCAAGGTGCTGACACCCGGTTTGCCAGTTAAAGGAGGTCTGCACCCCGAAGGTACCGGTCAGGGGAACCGTAAAGGTTGGTGAAGGGGTGAGCACGGCACAGGGGGGATTGAGGCAGCCTGTGGGGTTGATCGGTGCCCCGAACTGGGCGCCTACGGCAAAAAGTTTCAGGGTCTGGGCCACCGGTGGCGTGGCTCCCGGACAATACTCAAAGTCGGTGGCAGAGATGGAGAAAGTCACATTCTGGCCGGCATAGACCGTGTCGGTGTATAACGTATACTGCCCGACAGAGTTGGGGAAGGGGGGCGTCACGTTGGGGGGGTTGTTGGTACCGCAGCTCAGGAGCACCACCTGCATCTCACGGAAGATTTCAGCCACTTTGATACCACATTTGAAGGCGGTCACCTTGGTTACTGTCACAAATGCACCATTGGTGTAGGAGGTGAAAGAGATGACACCGGTATTGGCATTGATGGTTGCAGCAACGTTATTGGGGTTCTGCAGCGGACCCGGCAGCGGGGAATTCCAGGAATAACCCGGGTTCCATGCCACGATGGGTGAGGAGATATTGTTGTTCAGAGGCTGGTCCCACGCATAAACCAGCGAATCGAGCTCCACATCGGAAGCAACGTGGTTGTACTGGTAAGGATAACCGGTACAGATAACGGTTGACGGGCGCTCATCAAACTTCGGGGAGTTGTCGAAGCAGGTATTCACCGGGGTATTGTTGTAAGGGAACATCCATGCACGAAGGTACCATGACAGACTGGATGAATTGGGGATATTGGTACATGGGTTACGGCAACAGGAGGTATACCCGAAATACCAGCCGGTTGGGGGTGGCACCCCGGTAAGGGGTACCCCATTGGGGTAACTTGCATCAGAGGTATAAATATGCTCCTCGACACCACCGGTATTGGAAACAGATGTGTTAGCACAGGTGATATTGGGACCACCGGGACAACTGCACTGTGGTGACATATCTGTGATCGATATCCTGGACATCTGAATGGATGAAAAACCTGTGGCATTTGTCTGTAGCGTTGCAGTTGCAGGATAGTTAATCCCTGCACATTCACGATACACCTTCATCACGAACCTGAAATTCCCCTGCGGGGTACAGGTCCAGGTAATTTCGCCCCCCATATAGTGGCTGGCCCTGGCTTCACTCTGGAAGAGCAGGATCATTAAAGGGAGCATCATTAAATAGAGTAACCGTTTCATAATGTTGTTTTTTATGTTGATTATTGAGAAATTTGTTTTCCACAGGTGACCTGGAGGAGGTCGTCAGGATTCAGGTATTGATCAGCAAACCTGAGGATATCTTCGGCAGAAACACTGGCAACCTGGTGCATATAACGGTGTAGCCATCCGGCATCCACCCCCTGCCTTGTCAACGTGGCAAGCAGGGACAACTGGTTGAATATCCCGTCGGTTTCACGGAGCATACTTCCGGATATGTATTGCTTCACGGTCATAAGCTCCTCATGGTCGACCATTTCTGTTCTTAACCTTTTGATTTCTTTCGTGATCTCTTCAACCGCATTTTGCAGGTGTTCGTTTCCAACTTCTGCAGAAACGGTGAGATAGCCGTCAAGCACCAATGGGATGATGCCAGCTCCGACGCCATAAGTATACCCTTTGTCTTCGCGAAGGTTGGCCATCAGCCTGGAGCTGAAATACCCACCCAGGATGGTGGCTGTAACTTTCCCGGCCACAAAGTCAGGATGGTTCCTGGTAAAAAGCCGCCGGCCGATCCGGATGCTGCTCTGTACAGACCCAGGGATGGTCAGCGCAAGAACATTCTGCCTGTCAACAGGGCTGACAGAGGAAAATGTACCTACCGGGCTCTCTGATTTACCGAGGACAACGGGCATCCTGCCAAAATAATTATTGAGCACCCCGGTAATGCTTTCCGGTGCAAATGCGGCAAGATAGATTACCGGAGAGCCTTCCGCAATGGCAGTTTTGTGAAACCCCCTGACATCTTCCAGTTTCATGGAAAGCAGGAGCTCTTCTGTTGGGATGATCCCGTAGGGATGCCCATGATACATTTCCTTCATGAACTGCTCCCTGGCAACCATGTGGGTTTGCTGCCTGCTGATCCGCCAGTTCTGTAAGGCAAGGGTTCTGATCCTTTCAAACTCATCCTCCGGAAATGCAGGAACACTGATCATCTCCATAATAAGGGGGAGAAGTGAATCAAACTGATCCTCAAGGACCACAAACTCAATGACGCCATAGTCTGAGAAAGCGTTTGCGGAGATCATCACACCTGTTTCCTCCATCAGAGAAACGAAACTAAACAGATCGTGCTTCCTGGTGCCGGATTTGAGCAACTGGAATGTGATCTCAGCCAGGGTACTGGCGGCAGCGAATTGTGCAGGTTTGTCGTAGCTCAGTATCATTTTGACCAGTCCCTGCGAGGGTGACTTAAGCGCATTGACATTCAATCCATTATCAAGATGATATTTAACAACCTCCAATGAATTGATCTTATGCACTCTTGCGCTTTGCTGTTCTTTAACTTCAATCATCCTGTCATTTTTTTTATTTGATGATTGTAATGGTACCTCTGCGGAGGTAAGGATTCCCATCCGGATCACGGAATGAGATCACATAGATGCATACCGGGTCATCCACAAGGGTTCCGATATGACGGCCATCCCATCCGATTTCCTGATTCACCGATTCAAAAAGAAGGGTGCCGTTCCTTGCAAATATCTGCATCCTGTATTCCTTGACCTCTGTATTATCCTGAATCACAGGGAGGAAAAAGTCGTTGATGCCATCATTATCGGGCGTAAAAGCACTCGGGATAAAAACTTCCAGGGGTGTTACCTTCAGATCGGCAGAAACTTCGCCGGAGGTATTTTCTTTCTGGAGGGTTGATTCAGTAACCGTCTGATCCCCGGGTTTCTTATCTTCCCCGGTGTTCTTTTGTAATGGCGGAGTTTGTTTTGGGGCTTGCACCGGTGGTTCAGGCAATTTAACCGGTTTCAGCTGAGGAAGCTGAGGTTTATCGATAGTCCCTTTGGCCAGAGCCCCTGTTTGTGCAGGTTCATTGCCCGGCTGCCGGACACCTGCTTTCGGGGATTCCTGATTGTCCGCATTTGCCCAATTGGCCTGATCTCCCGATGCATGTAACGGATCAATCTGATCCTGCTGTGCAAATTCCCGGGGGGTTCCTGAGGGCTCCGCAACAATCGAAGTGCCTTCAACATCAACGGGGTTTTTGTCTCCGGCGTAATACCAGAGCAGAAGGCTGGTCAACAGCACCACGGCAGCGGCTCCCATCAAAACATACCTGATGCTTCGCGGTTTAGCGACCGGGGCGGTATCCGAAGCAGAGATTTTCTCCCATACACCGGGTGAGGGCTGGATTTCAAAGTTTCTGAGCGATTCCCAAAAACTTTTATCGCTCATCTTTTCAGTCTTCATGGCAGTATTTTGATCTAAGTCTTTTCAATTTTTCTTAACTTATCCTGCAACATTCTTTTTGCTTTCAGCAGCTGCGACTTGGAAGTGTTGACAGAAACCCCGAGCATTGAGGCAATTTCTTTGTGGTTGAATCCCTCGATTTCAAAGAGGTTGAAGACGGTTCTGTAACCTGGCGGAAGCGTTCTGATCATTTCTATCATCTCTTTCACTTCCAAAGTATTCACAGTTCCCGACTCCGGTTGAAGTGATTCCGGGAGTTCATCAAGGTCGTCATGGAAGCGATAGTCGGCGATCTTTTTCAGGTAATTCAACGCTGTATTGACCATGATTTTCCGGATCCAGGATTCAATGGGGCTTTTCCCCTGAAAAGTGCCTATGTACCTGAATACTTTGATAAAACCTTCCTGCAAAACATCTTCGGCCTCCTCCAATGAGTCACAATAACGAAAACAAAGAGCGAGCATTTTTGGAGCAAAATGGTCATACAACGCTTTTTGTGCTTCCCGTCTTCCCTTACAGCAGTGCTCAACAATTTCCTTTTCGTTCTGCATGACCATGGTTGCTCGGTGAATAGACAATGAAACAGTTGCTCCGGGTGTCTGCTTCTTAAATTTTTATCCTTTCAGATAATGTACTTCGATGAGATTG
>JAWOGX010000360.1:0-14963 GCA_046496455.1 Bacteroidales bacterium
CATTTGACGGAAACTCCTTTCATTGATCAAATAAATTTAGTACACAAATTAGTACACAAAAATACAACGAAAAGAATCAGAAAGCAACAATTTTTTTTTATTTACTTATATCATATGTTTCTATACTGCCTGATTTTACAACACTTTATGGCATTTTATAACACAATATGATTCCATAATTTACATTAGAAGAATTGACTCTGGATCAGAAGAGTCTAGGTTCGAGTCCTAGTCGGGCAACACTGAAAATCAACCACTTGTATTGAAAGATGCAGGTGGTTTTTTCGTGGGGCGAGGGCATTTGGTACACAAATTATAGAGCGTCAGCGAAATGGTTACCAGTTAAGGTGGAATATCATGATGTGGTTTTTAGAGGAGTATTTCATTAAAAATCACACAGAAATGGAATAAAAGGAAGCGATAAAACAGACCGCAGAACAGGTGGTCAGGGAGATCAGACAAAGGACCCGTAGGCGTTTTTCAGCAGAAGAAAAGATAAAGAACGTTCTGGAGGGGATGCGGGGTAAGGTTACCATTTCAGGCGTGTACCAGAAGCACGGCGTCCATGCCAACAATTACTTCAGATGGAGCCAAGAGTTTTTTGAGACCGGGAAGATAAGGCTGAACGGGGATACGCTGCATAAGGCCACATTTAATATCATTCCATCGGTGAAAGAGATGCTTAGGTTCACCGGGATCCATAAAGGGAATGCCCCCAGGCTGCATTCGGACAAAGGGGGCTGCGATGTGTCATGTGAGCGGGACAAATCCATCGGGCAAGGCAGCGGATCAGGCAACAGCCCATCAGGGACAGGCGAATGAAATATACCAGGGAAAAACTACAGTTGATAACTGATGAAATTTGAACTATATTTGCTTAAACAACACCTAATTTTTAACCTCAAATGGTGCAATTTGATTTGAAGACATACACTTTCATATAAGCCTGGAGACCCTGTATGTTAAGGCCAGATCAAGGTGCTACCGATAAAAAAACATATGTTATGAATAACAAAAAGACAAACTGGAACGAAAACGAATTTCGTATTTACCTGCTTCTTTATGCAGCCTATTGCGATATGAAATTATCGGAAGAAGAAAAGTCGCTGATCATCTCAAAATCGCTTGAGGATGAATATCAGATTGCAAGTAAACAATTCGAAGAGGACAATGATTATGAAAGGGTAAAGACTATCCTCTCTTTCCGGGAAAAGTATTACCCTTCCATGAAAGATATTGACAGTCTGCTGAAAGAGGTTGCGGCACTTTTAGGTTGCAATGACATAGTGACCATGCAGGAGAGGTATTTTTTCAAACGGCTGAAGCAATTGCTTCAGGGGTGATCCTTAACACCGGCGGGCACATCTGCGGTGCAGTCTGCAACGAACATCGTCGGGTTAACGAAAAAAAAACATACCCAAAGTGGCAAAAGGCCATAGATCAGTCTTTCACACATCTGACGGAGAAGCCGAAGTTTTTCGAGGCGGGATTGTACTGTATGATATCAGAAATTGCCCGAAGATAGTCCCGGTCGGCCATGGTGGAATTGTTGGGATTCTCCGTGCTCGTCCACCAGTGCCCTTCGTCACTCAACCCAAAAAAGTCGGCACTAGTATAGTTTCTGACACCTCCCGGAAGTGCCGTGAAACCAGATTCATTGGTGGTTCCGCTGCTCACGCTGTTCCATGAGGTGGTTCCCGTTTGTTTTAGTTTCCCTCCCGCTGCGTAGGCGCCACCCAGGAATCCGATCAGGGTATCCCAGTCAGCACGGGATGCCACATGCCACCCCGCAGGGCAGAGATGCCGCGGATCGCTTACAGCTATCCAGCTGTAGAGATACCCGTAAGGCACCACAGTTCCACCGTCATTATCATAAGCACAGTATTTCCCTTCTGTAACGGTCTTCCAGTCATTCACCATAGGCGCATGGGTAATGGGATCTCCGTTCCGGTAGCGGGTGGTCCGCAGGTTCTCTTTCATCCACTCCTGCGTTCCGATTACCACCGATGTATAGACATTCCCGTCGGCATCCTTCAGCACAACGGGCTCATCATCCTTATCCTTTTTGCAACCCATTGAAACCAGAAGCCCAGTCAGGGCAATAAAAAGTATTGCAAGCACTGATAATCTTTTCATCGTGTCATGAATTATTATCCCCAAAGATATCAAATAATCAAATTACATCCCCAATTATATTCTTCCTTCCCCGATCAGCCTGAGAGGTGCTTCCCGCAAATTCCGGTATTCCTTCCGGTAATCCCATGCAGTGGCCCTGTCATTCAGCAATGTAGATCAGGATCGCAGCGGGGATTTTACCGTCTGCATTGAATAAGACAGAGCCGGAGGTATATTGCCCCTGCCTCAGGAATTTCCCATCCCAGTTATAGAGAATCTTTCCCGAAGAGTACTCCCCTTGCCGGATGAACTTACCATCCCAGTTGTAAAGGATTTTCCCTGAAGAATATTGCCCCTGGCGCAGATACTCACCGTCCCAGTTGTACAAAACCGTTCCTGAGGAATACTGCCCCTGCCGGATGAACTTTCCATCCCAGTTGATCAGGATGGTTCCGGATGAATATTCTCCCTGGCGAAGGAATTGGCCATCCCAGTTATAAAGGGTCTTTCCGGAAGAATACTGCCCCTGCCGTACTTTGGTCTGTGCAAATGACAAAAAGCAGAAACTGATCAAGACAGATGTGAGTAGGAGTCGTTTCATGGCATGGAGGATTAGAGAGGGTATAAAGATACAAAGACTTCAGGAGGGGGGAGAATTTCATCCTTTTTAATGATATTCCCATCGATGAAAAGGCAGAAATTTTGGTACTACCCTGGGCCGGAATCAGCCTGGGATCCAGCTTCTGAAATGACAAACCGGGGATTGGACATTCCCAATACCCGGTTCACCAGACCGTATCAAAACAGCCTTACTACTTACTTCTGGCTACCAGACATACCTGATCCCCAGGGCTGAACCCCAGCCGAAGCCGGCGTAGTCTCCCAGAAAATCCCACATAGGCCTGACATCAAGGCTGAGTAATATCGGTGTCCCTTTGGTGTTGAAGTCGTACTCAATCCCCACCTGTCCGCCAACAGCAATATTGATGTAGCTGCTTTTGCTGTCATAGGTGAAAATTCCAACGCTGGCGCCCGGGCCTGCATACCAGTTGAGACCGCCATTGATATTCCAGTGCCAGTGATAAATCCCTGCCAGGAACATCCTGCTGTGGTTCTGACTACCCCCGAAACCAAGGTCCAGTTCCAGGCGGTTTGCCTCTCCCATTGCCTGCTGATAAGAGACTTCTGCTCCGTTGATCTCTCCATCACCTCCCAATCTCAGACCCAGTGCACGCGGATTGATCTGTGCATCAACAAATAAGCTCATTCCCATCAAAAGAATCAAGACTCCGATAACTCTTTTCATAATAATGCATTTTAGTTTTCCTACTCGTAAGGCTTTTCGGTTCCGCCACTATGATGTTTTGTTTTCCGCTGTCAGCGCGCAAATATAACAATTGGTTCAGGAGGATTGTTGATCCTGGTTCATTTTCAGCATTAGATTTTTGGATGTCTGTGGCGTCGGGAGCCCCAGCATTCCGGTGGCTTCGAGAACCTCAGCGCTCCGGTGGCTTCGAGAACCTCAGCCACCGGAATTCTCATTACGGCTGACAGCGGCGCCTGAGGCTCCCGAAGGCGCAGCCATAAGGTGGCTTCGAGGACCTCAGCCACCGTGATTCTCATTATGGCTGACAGCGGCGCCTGAGGCTCCCGAAGGCGCCGCCATCGGTGGCTTCGAAGACCTCAGCGCTCCGGTGGCTTCGAGAACCTCAGCCACCGGAAAAAATATCACTATTCGTATCCATTTTTCACTTCTTGATACATATATACACTCATCAATAATTAATCACACAGTGATGAAAGGATTTATGTACATTCTTGAATGTGCAGATGGTAGTTATTATACCGGAAGCACAACAAATCTCAGCCGGAGGTTACAACAACACCAAAATGCTGAAGGAGCTAATTTTTCTAAGAAGCGACTTCCTGCTAAACTTGTTTATGTAGAAATCTTCGATCGAATTGATGAAGCTTTCTATAGAGAAAAACAGATTCAGGGTTGGCGACGAGAAAAGAAAGAAGCCTTAATATATGGGGCAAATTTTTCTCTCCCGGAATTAGCGCAAGCTTACCGGGACAGATTAGACAAACCTTGAAGTATCTTTACCAATAATGCTTGAGGGAAGACTTCTCTGGGAGCATCGGAAGCCTTGGGTTGCAGGTGGCTTCGAGAACCTCAGCATTCCGGTGGCTTCGAGAACCTCAGCCACCGGAATTCTCATTACGACTGACAGCGGTGCCTGAGGCTCTCGAAGCGGTGCCTGAGGCTCTCGAAGGCACCGCAAACTGTGGCTTCGGGAGCCCCAGCCAAAGGATAAATTAATAATGAGAAATTAGGAATTAGCCAACCGAACCGCAGGAGACTGTGAGTTTATGAGCGATGCGAATAATTGATGCAGAACGGGATAGTATACAACACCACGCCTGCGGCGTGGCCTCCGTTTCACTCCGGCATCAACACAACATCACATCAACACATCATATATTTTTTGAATTTCCGTTTTTTTCTGATAAATTTGATGATCCAAAAAATTCTATCTTATAATCATCTCTAATCCTTCATATTATGGGAAAACATGGAATAGAAATCCTCAACCTTGATGTTGAAAAACTGATTCAGATGCTTAATGAGGCATTGAGTGAAGAGTGGCTGGCATTTTACCAGTACTGGATTGGTGCCAGGCTGATGGAGGGTCCGATGCGGAGTGAGATTGAACCCGAGTTGCTGCTTCATGCAGACCAGGAGCTCAACCATGCCGTGCTGGTGGTGAACAGGATCACACAGCTCGGTGGAACCCCGGTCCTGAATCCATCCGAATGGCCGAAACTGAGCCGTTGCGCCTATGAAGTGCCGGACGATCCTTATGTTGAGGCAATCCTGGAGCAAAATCTCCGTGGTGAAAGGTGCGCCATCCAACGTTACCAGGAGATTGCGGATTTTACTGCAGGCAAAGACCACTCTACCCACCAGATGGCTATCACCATCCTGAATGAAGAGCTTGAGCATGAGCAGGATATTGAGGATTGGATCAACGATATCGAATTGCTGAAGGATAATATCCGGAAGATCAGGATGTAGGTGTGAGGCTTAGGGAAAAGATATTTCCGGTGTCAGGCATTTGGAACCTGCCAATCAGGATGTATGAAAAAGAAAACCGGCACTGCCAGGAGGGTATTTGCATTTGTGATTACGCCTGCCATTGCGTTGTATGTAGCACTTTTTGCACCACTTGACCCAGGCAACCCGCAGGTGACCTACACTTTCTGTGTTGGTTTGCTTATGGCGGTCTGGTGGATCACCGAGGTCGTACCACTGGCTGTTACGTCGTTGCTGCCAGTGCCGCTTTTCCCCCTTTTCGGCATCCTGGATGGGAAAATAGTGGCATCGGCCTACTTCAACGATGTGATCTTCCTTTTTATGGGCGGCTTCCTGGTTGCCCTGGCGATGCAGCGATGGAACCTCCACCGCCGGATTGCCCTGCATATCCTGATGATCACCGGTGTAAGCGCTGCCCGCATCCTGCTGGGATTCATGGTGGCATCCGCATTCCTCTCGATGTGGATATCGAATACCGCCACGGCCATGATGATGCTCCCCATCGCCCTGTCCATCATCAGCCAGCTTGAGTCACTCTCTGAGGATGGACAGGTATCCCGTTTCAGCACCGGGATGCTGCTGGGGATTGCCTATGGCGCTTCCATCGGCGGAACGGCAACATTGGTGGGTACGCCTCCAAATCTCTCGTTCGTAAGGATCTTCCACATCTGTTTCCCGGAAGCCCCGGAGATCCCGTTTTCGCAATGGATGCTGTTTGCCCTCCCCACAGCCCTTCTGGTTTTTATGCTCGCATGGCTCATCCTGTGGCTGATGTTCCGGCCAAACAAAGAGGGATGGAAAGGGATCTCAAGGCAATACATCCGCAGGTTGCTGGTGAAGCAGGGGAAAATGTCCTACCAGGAAAAAGTGGTGGGGGTGGTTTTTGTGCTGCTGGCATTGCTGTGGATATTCAGGGCAGACCTTGATTTCGGCACCCTGGTGATTCCCGGCTGGGCAGGTTTTCTCCCTTACGGACACATGCTGAACGACGGGAGCGTAGCGATCTTCATGGCGATCGTACTCTTTGTAATCCCCTCAAAAACCGGGAAAGGGAGCTCCATCCTCGACTGGAAAACAGCCTCTGCCCTGCCCTGGCATATCCTCCTGCTCTTCGGTGGCGGATTTGCCCTGGCATCGGGGTTCAAAGAATCGGGGTTGTCGGTTTGGTTCGGTGAACAACTTACCGGTGTTGCCTCCTTCCACCCCTTTGTGGTCATCCTGTGCATCGCCCTGATCATGACATTCCTCACCGAACTCACCTCCAACACTGCAACCACCGAGATGATCCTCCCCATCCTGGCAGGCATCGCTGTTACCACCCAGATCAACCCCCTATTGCTGATGATCCCTGCCACGCTCTCCGCCTCCATGGCCTTTATGCTACCGGTCGCCACGCCGCCCAATGCCATCATCTTCGGCACCTCCAGGGTGACCATCGCACAGATGGCGCGCACCGGACTGGCACTAAACCTGGCGGGGGCCCTGATCATCACGGCCATGATGTATTTCTGGGGCAGGGTGGTGTTCGGATTATGATTAAAACACTTCATTTTTGGACGATAATACCCGCCAACCAGACCATAAGGCATCCTCTGCAAACTTTCCTTTAGTACCTTTGTTCCTGTTTAATAATCAACGGGAAATAATTTATGAAGCGAATTTCCAAGGTGTTTTTTTCGATGACCACCACAGGCCTTCTGCTGGTGGTTTTTGCCGTGGTGATTGCCCTCGCTACCTTTGTGGAGAATGACTACGGTACCGCCGCCGCAAGGCTTTTGGTATACAACGCATGGTGGTTCGAGGTGCTGTTGCTTCTGCTGGCGATGAATCTTACGGGAAGTATCCTGGTGAACAAACTTCTCACAAGGCAGAAATGGCCTGTGGCATTCTTTCATCTCTCCTTTGTGATTATTCTTGCCGGTGCAGCCATCACGCGGTATACCGGTTTCGAGGGAACGCTCCACATCCGTGAGGGGAAACAGAATAACAAGATATTGTCAAGGAACGGTTTCATCCACATAGAGGGGACGCAGGGTGAGGCCAAAGGTAACCTGACAAAGCAGGTGAATTTCACCCGCGGGGGAAAGAACAGGTTCAACGGCACACTGGAGGTTGGCAACGAAAAGGTTAAGGTAAAAACAATCCGGTTTGTGCCATCAGCCGTGGAATCACCCTATGATGCGCCCGACGGTGAACCAATCGTATCCATCCTGGCTATTGATGAGATGAATAAGCGGGTTGAATTCAACCTGAAACAGAATACGGAACAACCTGTCGGGGATGTCGTATTCCGTTTTGGCGGTGATGCGGACACCAATGTGCTGCATATCACAGACCGTGGAGGGATGCTCTTTTTCAGCTTTCCCGATACGATCACCATGCTGATCATGGGAGAGGAGGAAGAGACAGAAGCATTTGCCCCCGGAAAGAGTTACCCTTTTGCAGAGCGGGCAATATTTCAGGTGGGCGATGTGGGATTTGTGCTGAAAAAATTCTTTCCCAGTGCAAAAATTGAACTTGTGCCTGACCCTATGCAGCAGCAAGGGGCGCACCGTGATGCCGTGCAACTCTGGATTTCTTCAGGAAATGCAGAAAAGGAGGTGATCCTTTATGGGAGGGCAGGTGTTGCCGGCACACCGGTCAATGCTGAAATCAACGGCATCAACCTGAAAATGCAGTATGGTTCCCTGATTCATCACCTTCCCTTTACCCTTTACCTGGAAGATTTTCAGCTTGAACGCTATCCCGGCTCCAACAGCCCCTCCTCCTTTGCGAGCGAAGTGGTGCTGTATGACCCGGAAAATAATCTAGAAAAACCCTACCGGATTTTCATGAACAACATTCTGAAATATGGCGGCTACCGGTTCTTCCAGTCGAACTACGACCAGGATGAACTGGGGACCATCCTGTCGGTGAACTATGATGCTCCCGGTACCGTGGTGACCTACATCGGATACTTCCTGATGACCCTGGGGATGGTGCTCACCTTCTTCTTCCGTCGCAGCAGGTTCCGCAAGCTGGATTCATTGCTGTCAACCCTGAGCCGGAGCAGGAAAGGCACCATCACTGCAATCATCCTGATCATGCTTATGACCGCTGGCATCCCTTCCGGGGCAGCTGAACCGCTTAAACAGGTCTCCCCGACCCATGCGAAGAACTTCGGGAGAATGCAGGTCCAGAATGTTGATGGAAGGATTGAACCTGTAAACACCCTGGCTTCAGAGCTTTTGCGGAAAATTGCGAAGAAAAGCAGTTATGAGGGGTTGAACCCTGTTCAGGTGATGCTGGGAATGATGCTGGAACCTGAACGGTGGCAGGAGGAGAAGATTATAAGGGTATCCAGCAACGATATTGCGAAAAGCATTGGCACCACCGGGAAATATGCCTCTTTCACCGACTTCCTTGATCAAGGGCAGCCCAATGGGTACAAGCTGAGCACTTATGTGCAGGCAGCCTATGATAAGCCCCCCGGACAACGGACAAAATTCGACAAAGAGATAATAAATGTTGATGAAAGGGTTAATATCCTTTACAAAATGCTAAGTGGAGGGTTTTTAACCATTTTCCCAATCCCCGAGTCACCCGATAACAAATGGGTAGCGCTGGCCACTGCCCACCAGGATGCCGACCGCAATATGGCGGTCTTTGCGATGCAGTCGATGCAGGAGTACCTGGGAGGATTGGAACAGGGGCTTGAGACTGGAGACTATTCGGCTGCTGATGCGGCCCTGGAAAAGATCAGCGATAACCAGCGGGCGCATGGAGCAGCATTATATCCACCATCCTTTAAAACCACGCTGGAGATATTTTACATCGATTTCAACCTTTTCAGCAAGCTGGCGAAGGTTTACATCATCGTTGGACTGTTCCTGCTGGTGATACAGTTTATCGTGCTGTTATCAAGCGGGGAGCCGATGAAGAGGGTGACGCAGGCCGGTTTCTGGCTGGTAATGCTGCTGTTCCTGATACACACGGGCGGGCTTGCGATCAGATGGTATATTTCAGGTCATGCACCCTGGAGCAACGGATATGAGACACTGCTTTACATCAGCTGGGCAAGCCTGCTGGCGGGGCTTGTCTTTGCGGGGCGTTCACCGATGACGCTGGCGGTTACGACCATTCAGGCCGCCATTTCGCTTTTTGTGGCCGGTATGAGCTGGATGAATCCGGAACTGACCAATCTGGTGCCTGTGCTGAAATCGATCTGGCTTATCATACACGTTGCCGTGATTACGGCGAGTTATGGATTCCTGGGGATGGGCGCCCTGCTGGGGATGGTAAACCTGGTGCTGATGATCCTGAAGAACAGCAGCAACACCATAAAGATCTCACTCTCTATCAGAGAACTGACCTACATCACAGAGATGGCGTTGATCCTGGGGCTTTACATGCTCACCATCGGATCTTTTCTCGGGGGTGTATGGGCCAACGAATCGTGGGGGAGATACTGGGGCTGGGATCCTAAGGAGACCTGGGCAATGGTAACCATCCTGGTGTATGCCTTCATCACCCACATGCACCGCATCCCCGGACTGCGCGGCGAGTTTGCCTTCAGCACGGCATCCCTGCTCGGCTTCAGCTCCGTACTGATGACCTTTTTTGGTGTGAACTACTACCTCTCCGGGCTCCACTCCTACGCCCAGGGTGATCCTCCTCCAATCCCATCCGGCGTTTACATCGCGCTGGTGGTAGTGGCGATCCTGATCACCACTGCCTGGATGGCAGAAAGACAAAGTGAAAAGTTAAAAACTAAAAGTTAAAAGTGAGCAGATGCGTATTCCTTGAGCTAAGTGTCGTGGGATATGGAGTGACCGAAATCACCAAAAAAATGCTACTGCCTCAACCATACCTGCGGGTTCTGCTTGGCTCTTCCCTGCCATACTTCGAAATGGAATTCGGTGCCGTTGTCGCCGGTTTTGATGAGGCCGATCAGGTGCCCGGTGGGGATCTTCTCCCCTTTTCTGACATATACCGACTGCAGCTTGGAATAGAGGGTGAAAAAATCGCCATGTTTTACCAACACAGCATAATAGGATGGGAGCTGGATCACTTCACTCACCTCCCCTTCAAATACCGCTTTGGCGGACGATCCTGAAGTAGTCAGGAAGTCGATTCCGTTGTTTTCGGTGTAGACATCGAAATCGGGATGTTTGTGCCGCCCGAAGGTGCTCGAAATGGTACCCTTGTCGACGGGCCAGGGGAGTTTCCCTTTGTTGGAGGCAAAAGTGTTTGAGAGCTTGATTTCCGCTTCTGAAGCCTCCTTCGCTTTCGGTGTGGTCTCTTTCTTCAGTGAAGCTGCTTTCTTCATCTCCTCCCGGATGATCTGGCTGATCCGCGCCTCCAAGGCTGCTGCCTCTCTCTGCTTCCGGTTGATCTCTGCAATGATCCTGCTCTCCTCTTTCTGAATCCTGGTCAGCACCTGCCCCTTTTTATCTTTCTCCGAGGTGAGGTTGATGCTCTCACGATTCTTGGCATCTTTCAGCAATTGCTTGTCATTCAACTGATTCTTTATGACATTGGCCATCGCCAGCAACTCATCATGGGTAGCATTGAGCTGCACATAGAGGCGCTTTCTCCCGGAAGCCATCTGCTGCAGGAAACGCATCCTGTTCCACGCCTGATTAAGATTCTCTGAAGCAAGCAGGTAAAGGAGGCGGTCGTCGGGTTCCCGCAACTTGTAAGAAAGGTAGATGGTGCGGGCATAACCCACCTTGAGTCTGCTGATCTCCAGTTCCAGCTGCGTGATCTTCTGGTCGTTCAGGGTCAGTGCACGGTTGAGGTACTGGATCTCTGAATCGATGGTGCGGAGCAGTTCCCTCCTCTTTTTGATCTGATTATTCAGCAGATTGATCTCACCGAGAGATACTTCCTTACTCTTCCTGGCTTCCTGAAGCAATTTCTGGTTATAGGCAATCTGCTGCTTCAGCTTCTTTTGCTGATCCTCCAGCTTTTTCCGGTCCGTTGTCCCCTTTTGGGTGATGGCAGGCATGCATACCAGGATGAGCAGGATACCCAGCAGAACCCTGAACCCGGAAACTGACCATGTTGAACGCTTCAGCATTTTCTATTTGACTTCCATTGGTTTATACGATGAAGGAATCGTAAAAGGGAATGTACTCCTCTCCCCTGCCTTAAAGGCATCCGCTAGAATGGAGATATCTGTGATGACACCCTGGTTATCAACACTCACCTCCGCTTTCGCGGGGATCTGCTGGTGGGAGACGTTTTTAAATTCACCATACCTCGCGGTGATACGGCGGTTTTCATAGCGAATTGAAAGGGTTTGCTCCAGGATCCTGCCGGTTGCTATTGAAATGACCAGGGTATGGTCGGTAGTGGTTGACCCTTCAGGCCTTCCGGCGGGCTGGTTGACCCTGTACCGACCAGGGTATTCGATCCTGCATGTTTTCCCTTCAGTACAATCAATGTTCACGGGATCATCTGACCAATCGGTGAGGGGGTTGCCAAGCATCAGCGATTCAATCAGGTTGTAATCGAGATCAATATTGAACTGTTTTCTGAAAAAGAGGTAATCACCGGCGAAATAGCGGCTGTTGATCCGGTCCATGACCCAAACTGAATCTGTTGTCATCATGAGCCTGCCGATTTCGAACCCCAGCTTTCTGGCAGAGATCCATATCACTGAGTCTTTTCTGATCCTGATATTTGCATTGACACTGTTGTCGGTTCCTCCAGCTTTAAGGTTGACGACAGCGGTGTAGGTGAGGTCGCTGTGGGTTACGGCATTTTTCATCATGAATACCACCGGGGTGATTTCTTTAGAGCTGCCGGAGCTGGTTGGAACGTTGGCATCCGAAGAGGCGCCACCTCCCCTGAAGAGGCCACAGCCACTGAAGGCCAGGAGGATGAATATTGCCACAAACAGGTTACGCATTATTGTTTTGCTTTAATGATCAATGTTTCAAGGTACTGGTCCCCATTGGACAGCCTGAGTGCCTTTTCCCAGGCATCCCTGGCAGCGCTTTTGTTGCCCAGTTCCTGCCACAGGAACCCTGCCCGCAGGAGGAAAGGATAGCTGGCACTGTATGCCTCCATCATGCCGCTGAGATCGCCTGAAATTTCAGCATGCTCATTTTCCATCCTTTGGATCCAGAATGCTGCCAACTTCTCCAAAGGATGTTCGCCGTTCTTTTTTGCCAGGGCTTCCTTTAAAAGGCTGATTTTCCCATTCTGTTTCTCCACCGCAACGAATGCAGCATAATCTGCCAGCAGGGCCGGCGTTATGAACCCCTTTTCCAATGCCCTCTGATAGTGCTCACCCGCTTTCGCCATATCTCCAAGTTGCTGGTTGCTCCTTGCCATGGCGTGAAGCAACGCACACGACAAAGAGTCGGAGAAACCGGTAAAGAAATACCCTTTTCTGAAGACCTCCAGGGCTTCCGCATAACGTTCCATGTGGAACAAACCCTCGCCGTGCCACAGGTAAAGCCTTGCCTGTTCAGGGAAATAACGGAGCGCCCGCTCACCGTAGTGTGTGAGTGTGGTAAAGTCATTGATGATCATGGCGCAGTCGAGGAGTTGTTCCCACACCAGGTAACGGCTGCTGTCAAGCTCCACTACCCTCTTCATCATGTTCAGCGACGCTTCGAACCGTTGATCCCGGTACAGGTAATCGCCATACATGGACCACCCCTTTGGGTTTTCCGGGTGCCTTTCAACCATTACCTCCAATAATTTGTATGCCTCACCAAGCATGACAGGATTGTCCTTTTCAGTCAGTTCGTAATACGACATCAGGACCACGATCTTGGCGTCAATGCTGAGATTTGGCGTACTGAATGCCTGAAAAAGCTCCTGGAAAGCCCTGTCATCTTCTCCCCGGTCGCGGTAATAGTTGGCGAGCTCAAAACGCACCTCTCCGTTGGCCGGTTCAAGCCTCAGGATCTCCTCCCACAGCGGCAATGCCTTTGCCGGCAAATTGCGGCCATAGTAGTGCGAAGCCAGGTAACCAAGATACCGTGTGTCGTAGGGGAATTTATGCACAAGCCATTGCAGCGACTCCTCAACCCTTTTCTGATTGCCGCTCTCCTCCAAAACACCAATCATTTTCATGAAAATGGACTCATCATAACCAAAATGGTCAAGAATCTCCTGATAGGTGGCAGCAGCACCCTTCTGATCCCCCGCCATTTTCTGGGCATAGGCGCAAGCTTCAAACCAGATCCTCTTTCCTGGCTTCAAGGTGTTGATTTCACGGTAAATCGCGACAGCCTCCCTGTATTGGCCACTTTTCAGCAGCAAATCGCCGTGAAGTACCTTATACCAGACATTACTGTTGTCGAGTTTTTCCGCCTCCCCTATCCAGTACAGGGCATCCGCATAGTTGCCGCGCATGTGGCTGATGTCGGCCAGCTGGTACATGGAGGGGTGGTGCTTCGGGTCTGCTTTGAGGCACTCCTGCAATAGCCGTTCGGCAGTGGTTAAATTGCCAATGATCTTCTCCCGGGAGGCTTCGATGTATTTCGCCGAAATTTCCATCATGGCAGAGGTGACCACATCCTGTTCCCCTTGTCCTTTTTCTTTATTGCTGCCCTGATGTTTCAATCCACCGCAGCCCAGGGAAACAATTACTGCCACTGCCAGCAGAACCAGCATCGGCTTCATACCTGCGCTGCTTTCCAAAATCCTTCCTTTTCTCTTTTTGCCTGCCATCCGGTTCAAGTGTTATGACATCGATGTAAAATCACCGATGCTCACCTCGTTGTATCGCCCTTTGTAATCCACATGACTGCCGATCATCGAATTGTCAATATTGATATTTTCAACACGGGTGTTATTCTGAATGATGGAGTTGGTAATGATGGAATCGCGGATGGTGCACTGCTGACCGATGGAAACGTGCGGGCCGATGATTGATTTTGTGATCACCACCCCCTCACCGATATAGCAGGGCGGAATGATCAGGGCATCTTCAAGCCTGGCATCCGGCGAAACCATTTGTTCGGAACGGTTCAGCTCCAGGATTCTCTGGTTGGTGAATACGGTTGCGTTCTTGTTGCCGCAGTCTAGCCACTCATCCACAGCACCCGTGGTGAATTTCACCCCTTTTTCCATCATGTTCTGCAGTGCATCCGTAAGCTGGTATTCACCGTTCTTAAGCACATTGTTTTCGGTCAGGTACTTCAGCTCGCCGGCCAGGTTCTCTCCATCGCGGAAATAGTAAATCCCGATGATGGCCAGGTCTGAAACAAATTTTGCAGGCTTCTCCACAAAACGGTTGATGAACCCGTCAGGGTCAGTCATCACGACCCCAAACGCAGAAGGGTCAGGTACGCGGTGCACCCAGATGATCCCATCGGCGCCCGCAAGGCGCGCGCATTGAACGGCTGGGCCGATCGCATCGAGACCCTCTACGGCTACCCGCTGCAGCGCATCGCAGCCGCCGACATCGGCCGCTGGATCGCCAGCCCGCGCTACCACAGCGGCGTGCACGACCCGCGCTCGGGCCACCTGCACCCGCTGAAGTACACCCTCGGCCTGGCGCACGCGGCCGCGGCGGCGGGTGTGCGGCTGCACGAAGGGACCGTCGTGCAGGCCCTGCAGCCCGGCGCGCAGCCGCTGCTGCGCAGCGCGGCCGGCGCCGAGCTGCGGGCCAGCCAGGTGCTGCTGGCGGGCAACGTCTACCTGCAGTCGCATCTGTCCGAGCTGCCCGCGGCGGCGCGCTCATTGGCCACCCGCATCATGCCGGTCGGCACCTACATTGCCTGCACCGAGCGGCTGCCCGATGTGC
>JAWOGX010000337.1:0-12843 GCA_046496455.1 Bacteroidales bacterium
AATCATGGATTTCAGCACGGGGTCCTTAAACTGTTCCTGATCCACCTTTTGCACGAATGTGCGCATAAACACTTCGGGTGAAACCGAATGCTGCGGCATGATCTCGCGATAACCTGCCATGATGTATTGCTGCGGATACTCCAGGTCGATTGCACACTGGCTCACTTTGCCTTCGTAGATAAGTTCAGCCAGATGCAATGCTTCAACCTCCTGCATCAGCACCTCCAGTTCAGGCAGCCGGAAGTACCAGCTGGTATCCAGCCCCTTCCTGTCAAGCAGGTGCTGAAGATATCCCTTATACCCCTCCAGGATATCTCCGTTGGTTACAAACTTGTTATCGGCAAGAAACCCTTCAAATTCTGAAGACAACTTCAACATGATATCATAGTTTTCAGAGCCAATGCATTCACTGTATTGTTCACTCATTTTCTGCAGGCTGAACTTATCGTGGTTGCACCCTGAGAATGCCATCGGAACAAAAAGGAACAGGAGGAAGCCAAATTTGAATTTTCTCATGCCTGCGGTGCAATTTTTAGTTTAAAACCGATCCCGTGCACATTTTCGATGGTGATGGAGGGGTCAGCCCTGAGGTATTTCCTGAGCCTGGAGATGAATACATCCAGGCTCCGGCTTATAAAGAAATCGCTGTTTTTCCAAACTGCGTCCAGGATGTCCTCCCTCCCCACGGTTTTGTTCCTGTTGCGGATCAGGAATGCGAGCAATTCAGCTTCGCGGAGGGTCAGTTTTACTTCGGATTTCCCGTATTTTAACACCTTATTGTCAATGTCGAAAACAAACCCTCCCAATTCCTCAACGCTTAGCTGAACCGCCGGGGCAGCTTTTTTCGGGCGCTGCAGAAAGACGTTGATTTTAAGCTGGAGTTCTTCAATGGAAAAGGGTTTGGTGATGTAATCATCGGCACCGAGCCTTAGCCCTTCGAGGCGGTCTTCCTTCATGGTCCGGGCCGTCAGGAAGATGATCGGGATATCGGTATTGACACGCCTGATTTTCCTCGCCAGTTCAAATCCATCCGTTTCCGGAAGCATCACATCCAGCACGCAGAGGTCAAACGGTGCTTTATGAAAGGCCCTCCAACCTTCCATACCATCTTTGCACCACGTGATTTCGAACCCGTACATCTCCAGGTTATCACGGGTAACGTAGCTCAACGCTTCGTCATCTTCCACATACAGTATTCTTGGCTTCGGTTGTTCTATCATAGGTTATCCTGATTATCACATTCAACATATCATTTCACATACCGTTCAGGGATAAAAATCCTGAAACTGCTCCCTTTCCCTTTCTCGCTCTCCAGGGTAATTTTCCATCCGTGCGCCTTCACCATATTATGGACATAATGCAACCCCAGTCCAAATCCTTTGACGTTGTGGATGGAGCCGGTAGGCACGCGAAAGAAACGGCTGAAAACCTTTTTGTGATATTTCTTTTCGATCCCAATCCCGTTATCTGCAATGGTGATTGAAATGCCTCTTCGCTCACGCCTGGTCACAATGCGGATATGTGGAGATGCAATACAGTATTTTTGTGCGTTGTCGAGCAGATTTACCAGAATGTTGGTAAGATGGAACCTGTCGGCAAGCACCAGGTCTGCGCCATCACCGGCTATCACCTCCACGGTACCATTCTTACCGGAAGTCACTGCCCTGAAACTGTCGGCTATGGTCCTGATCAGCTCCGGGAGGTTTACCGGCACCAGATCAGGTTTTACCCTTTTCTTTTCGATATTGGCTACCTGGAGAACTTTTTCCACATGTTCTTTCAGCCTGTTGTTTTGTTCAGCGATGATGGCAGCATAGTTTCTGATCCTTCCAGGGTCAATGGCAGCGTCATCCCTGGCCAGCACCTCTGCACTGATGGCAATCGTTGAGATAGGGGTTTTGAACTCGTGGGTCATGTTGTTGATAAAATCGCGCTGTATCTCAGAAAGCCTCTTTTGGCGAAATACCAGCCATAACGACCAGCCAAAAAATGCCACTGCCGAAATCAGGATAAAGGAAGAGATGAACCACACATTCATGTTGCTGATGATGAAATTCCTCTTCCCCGGAAAATTTATTCCAAAGTAATAAGTACAATCACGGCACATCTCAAAGACATGACCGGTAGACAAAGTATCCGACGGATCACCCATGCTTACGTAACGGCCAAATACCATTTCATTTTCATGGCAATCGTAAATTGCATATTCGAAATCGAGCACAAGGTTTCGTTTGACGAACTCCCGTTTCAGGAATACTTCCAGGATGTCCTTATCAATCATATCATTTACCTCTACGATAAAATAGTTGGATGAGACCTGGTGAACCGGTGCACGCGCCTGAAGCACAGATTGGTTGAATTCAGCAATTCTGACTGCCACATCGAAAAGGGCTACCGTAATGGTTTGGTTAAACTGGCTTTCACGGATATCATAGGTTTTTTTCACCCAGTACACCTGAAAGAAAATGATCCCAACAAGGGTAATGATCCCGAAAATGATCAGTAAGCGGATGCCGTTGCTCTTCATAGGGGTAAAATTAAGAAAAGTTAGGCAGAAAAGGCGGGAAAGAGCTTAAGGTTTTACACTTCATTTACATCTTTTAATGAGGGGTTAACAGGATCATTCATCCATTATATCTAATTTAGCAACAAATGTCTTTTGAAGCTTGTTATAGAAGGGCATTCACAAAACCGAAGAGCGCGAAAATGGAACAGAACATTCTTAAGATCAGATTAATTCCCGTGGTATTGGTCATCATGGCCATGATAACGACCTCATTTACAACATCGAACCGGCAGCCGAATGATGGTATTGTGAAGTGGCACAAGACCACCCATGATTTTGGAACCATTTTGCAGAACAAGCCAGTGAATGCCGAATTCAGGTTCACCAATGTGAGCACGCATCCCATCGTCATCACAAGGGTAGTTGCCTCCTGTGGATGCACCGTACCAAAATACGACGAGCTTCCGATCCTGCCGGGGAAAGAGGGTATTATCCGGACATCGTTTGATGCCGAAAGCCGTGGTGTTTTTCACAAGAAGATAACAGTACTGATGGATGTTGGCAACTATGAGATATTTGTAAAAGGGCTGGTTGTCGATAAACTCTGACATATTCCACTCCCGGGCATATTTAAATATTTAGCTACAAATTCATTTTTTTCTTTTTTGTCTTGCAAAAAAGGAAATTTTGTTGTATTTTTGGAAATCATTCTAAAAAAGGGATTTTCAAGACACCAAATATTTCATTGTAAACCCAAATTATTTAACCATGAAAGATCTGCTTACCTTTATTGCAATTGAGGACAAGGCGCTCACTACCCGCATCCAGGACATTCTGAAACAATTCGAGGATGTAAATTTCATAAGCTATAAAAACGGCAAGAGTTGCACCGATGATTTCCATAAGAAGCCCCATCTGGTAATATTCAGCATTGCACTGCCGGACATCGCAGGGAGTGTTTTGCTGAAAAAGATCAAGAAATATGATCCGGACATTACGATGGTATTTATCACACCGGAAAGCAAGTCGGACCAGATACCCCAATTGCTGAACCTGGGTGCTTACAGTTACATCAACCGCGACAAGGACAGTGATGACCGTATCTGGGATGTGCTCAACAATGCGCTGAATGAGGTGCAGCAGTCATCGGAACTACGGAGGTTAAGGTTCGAGATCGGTAAGAAATACAAATACACCAGCATTCTCAGGGGGAAAAGCCAGTGGATGCAGGAATTGTATTCCGCCATAGACAAAGCGGCCAGATCGAGCATACCTGTTTCGCTCTTTGGAGAACCGGGAACCGGCAAGAAGCTGATTGCAAAGACGATTCACTACCATTCGGCCTATGCCAACAATCCATTTGTGGAAGTGAATGTTGGGGCAATCCCCGAGAACCTCATTGAAGCCGAATTATTTGGCTCCGAGAAAGTGCCCATTCATGGAGAACGGGATATCCGTCAGGGAAAGTTTGAGGAAGCCCAGCGCGGCACCCTGTACATTCGTTCGGTTGAAAAGCTCAGCCCGATGATGCAGCAAAAACTTGCAGGGGTGTTGAGGGATAAGTATTTCTGCAGGCTTGGATCAGATAACCCACTGAAATTCAATTGCAGGGTCATCATTGCTACCGAAGAAAACCTCCTGGATTATGTGAACAAGGGGAAATTCGATGAGGATCTTTACTACAAACTGCTGGGCCTGCCCATCAGGGTAATTCCCTTGCGCGACCGGGAGTCTGACGTGGTTTATATGTCAAGATATTTTCTGAACCAGTTCTGCCGCGAAAATGAGATGGAAAAAATTTCCATCAGTTCCGCAGCCCAGGAGAAGCTGATCAACTATCCATATCCCGGCAATATCCGTGAGCTGAAGGCGATTGTTGAATTAGCTGCAGTGATGGCCAACGGTGAAATCATTGAACCGGAGCACATCAACTTTTTCTCTACGAATCCTATGGCAAACCTGCTTCTGAAGGAAAATACCCTTTACGAATACACCCGTCAGATCATCAGGAATTTCATGCAGAAATATGACGATGACATTATGATTGTTGCCAAAAAGCTTGACGTTGGCAAATCAACCATATATCGTATGCGGAAGAACGGAGAGATCTGATGAAGTTATTCACGCGGTTACCTGAATCGCTCAGCGTCAACCGCTTATGATGCCTTATGCCTGTCAACAAATACGCACTGTTGCGTTACCGCATCATTCACCGATGCCTGAGGAACCGTTATCGCCCCTACCCCGATAAAGAATTCCTCAGGCGGCAGTGTGAGGAGTCGCTGTTTGGCGCTACGGATGGATCAAGGCTCTCAGCAAAAACGATTGAGCGGGATCTTCGTGACATGCGCGAGGATGCCGTGCTGGGTTTTTACGCACCCATCGTATACAGCAAGGAGCATCAGGGATACCATTATTCTGATCCTGAATACGATATCGATCACAAGCCTTTGTCTGAAGAGGAGAGTGATGCACTGGCATTTGCTGCCAATACCCTCTTCCAGTTCAGGGACAGTGGCATTTTTCAGCAATACTCATTTGCCATCGAAAAGATTTTTGAGCATTGGCAGCTTCAGCACGAACCTGATCCGACGGAGCAATCACTGGTTAGATTTGAATCGGTGCCGTATATGCGGGGCAGTACTCATCTGAAGCCCATTTATCAGGCGATGCGGCAAAGGTTCAGGATTGGGTTTGTCTATCAGAAATTTTCCGGTGAGGAGTCCTCACACCGGATTCTGGATCCTTACCTGCTGAAGGAGTACAGGAACCGCTGGTATGTCATCGGTTATGAGCTGAAGAATAAAAAGATCCAGAGTTTCGGCCTTGATCGCATCCTTGAACTTGAGGTACTCGCTGAGATGTTTGAAAGGGATCCCGGGTTTGATCCTGACCACTATTTCCAGCATGCTATGGGCATAACCGAAGGGGGGCTCACCCCCGAAAGGGTGGTGCTCTCCTTTTCGCCATTTCAGGGAAAATACCTGAAATCACAACCTCTGCACCATTCACAGGAAGTGCTTAAGGATAACAAACAGGAATTCCGTATTGCCATAACGGTACTGGTCTCTTTTGAACTCTATCAGATTATTCTGGGATATGGCCCAGAGGTCAGGGTTATGGAACCGGAAACCCTTAAAAACGATGTGGCCCGGAAGCTTAAACTGGCATCAGCGCAATACAAGGCAGTGAAATGAATGATTGACAAGCCTGAAGTGGCATATCTTTGCAAAAAGGTTTAAGTTTGTAAAAAAACGGAATATGAATGGTTTGTATCATCTGGGCCGGTACCTTTTTCTGATGAGGAAAGTATTTGGCCGTGGTGAGAAGCGAAGGGTTTTCTGGCATCAGGTTGTGGACGAGTTTAACCAGCTTGGGACCGGATCTTTGTGGATTGTGCTGATCATTTCGGTTTTTATGGGAGCGGTTGTAGCCATTCAGATATCCTTTAATGTTGACAGCCCACTCCTGCCCCGCTACACCGTTGGTTACATCACCGCCCAGAGCATCATCCTTGAGTTCAGTCCGACAATACTCGGGCTTATCCTGGCCGGAAAAGTGGGGAGCAGAATCTCTTCGGAGATTGGCACCATGCGCGTCACTGAACAGATTGATGCCCTTGAGATCATGGGGATCAATTCTGCACACCACCTGATCCTTCCGAAAGTTGTTGCCGCATTGTTTGCCAATCCTTTGCTGATCGTTATTTCAATGTTTCTCGGGATTGCCGGAGGATGGGCTGCTGTGACCTTAACCGGCATATACAGCGCAGAGGACTATATCTTCGGGATTCAGTCGTATTTTGAACCGATGCAGGTCATTTACGCCCTCACCAAAACGGTGATCTTTGCCTTCCTGATCACCTCCATCTCGGGTTATCACGGTTACTACACCTCGGGGGGTGCGCTGGAAGTAGGGAAGGCGAGCACACGTGCGGTGGTGACCAGCTGCATTATGATTATTGTGTTTAATCTCATTCTGACCCAGCTCTTTCTCGGATGATAGAAACCAGGAACATATCAAAAAGCTTTGAGAATCATAAGGTACTCAATGATATCAGTGTCACTTTTGACCCAGGGAAAACGAACCTGATCATTGGCGAGAGTGGCTCTGGCAAGACCGTTCTGATGAAGTGCATTGTTGGATTGCTTGACGTTGACACCGGTGGAATCTATTTCGACAACCGGAACTTCACAGTCATGCCGCTATCAGAGAGGAAGAAGTTGCGAAAGGAGATCGGTATGCTTTTTCAGGGGGGTGCCCTCTTTGATTCTATGACCGTGCTGGATAATGTTATGTTCCCATTGCGGATGCTCACGGGGATGACATACAAACAACGCGTAAAGCGGGCGCTGGAGTGCCTTGACAGGGTAAACCTCCTGGGATCAAACCGTTTGCTCCCTGCAGAAATCAGTGGTGGCATGAAGAAGCGTGTAGCCATCGCCAGGGCCATTGCCATCAAACCCAAATACCTGTTTTGTGATGAGCCAAACTCTGGCCTTGACCCCAAGACAGCAACCCTGATTGACCAGCTGATTGCTGAAATCACGGAGGAATATCAGATGACTACCATCGTCAACACGCATGACATGAATTCTGTCATCAAGATTGGGGACAGGGTCAGTTTCATTCATAACGGAGAGCTCTGGTGGGAGGGGGACAGGAATACCATCCTCCAGTCAGAAAACCTTGAGATCAAGCAGTTTATTTATGCCAATGAGATCCTGAAGCATTTCCGTCAGGAGGAGGGCAAAACCGGATCCAACAGCTAACAGTATCCCATGAATTACCTTGACCTCCTTTTCGGAATACCACTTCTTTGGTTTGCTTACAAGGGATTCAGCAAAGGTTTGATCGTTGAGATAGCTTCTCTGGCAGCCCTTGTCGGGGGCGTGTATCTGGCTGTTCATTTTTCCTGGTACGTAGGCGCTTACATTGAAAAACTCCTTAAAATTGATCATCAATATGTTACCCTTGTATCCTTTACCATTACATTTCTTGGGGTGGTGGTTCTGGTTCATCTGATCGGAAAAATGGGGACCAAACTTGCGGGGAAGATTGCCCTTGGCCTGATGAACAAGTTATTTGGGGCATTGTTTGGTTTTCTTAAGGTGGCATTCATCATCAGCATAGTATTGTACCTATACGGGAGGATAGATCCCCATATGAAAGTCATCCCGAAAGCACTGAGGGAAGAGTCCCTGACCTACGAACCCATCGCAGGTATTGCCCCGGTGATCATCCCCAGGCTCGAAGCGGAGCATGCAAAGTATAAGGAATCAAAACGACAGGAATCCCCCTGATCATTTCCAGAATCCGCCCTTCGACAGGCTCAGGGACCAACCTTCGACAGGCTCAGGGACCGCCCTTCGACAGGCTCAGGGACCAACCTTCGACAGGCTCAGGGACCAACCTTCGACAGGCTCAGGGACCAACCTTCGACCAGCTCAGGGACCGATCTTCGACAAGCTCAGGGACCGACCTTCGACAAGGTCAGCCCTTCTTCATTCTTCAATCTTCAATATTCAGCTTTTCCCATTCTCTTTGAGTGCCTTGATGGCGGGGAGCTCTTTCCCTTCGAGGTATTCAAGCATGGCACCACCACCTGTGGAGACATAGGATACCTGGTCGGCGAGGTTGTACTCGTTGATGGCTGCCACGGAATCACCTCCCCCGACAGATGAAAAAGCGCCGCTGATCGTAGCACTGGAAACTGCAATGGCAATCGCTTTGGTCCCTTGCTTGAATTTGTCCATTTCAAACACCCCCATTGGGCCATTCCACAGGATCTTCTGTGAATTGTTGATGATTTCGGCAAAGCGCCGGCAGCTCTTCCGTCCGATGTCCAATGCCATCCAGCCATCAGGTATGCTGTAAGAGTTGACCTCCTGAATGTTTGAATCGTTGGAGAAAGCATCCGAAATCACCGCATCGGTCGGAAGGTACAGGTTCACCCCTTTCAGCATCATCTCCTTTACAAGATTTCTAGCGAGATCAATCTTGTCCTCCTCAATCAGCGAATCGCCCACCTGACCATCGAGCGCCCTGATGAAAGTAAAGGCCATACCTCCTCCGATGATCAGGTTATCAACCTTATTGATCAGATTTTTGATGATCTCGATCTTGGAACTCACCTTGGCTCCGCCAATGATGGCTGTGAAAGGGGAAGCAGTCGAATCCAGCACCTCATCCAGGTTCTTGATCTCATTGGCCAGAAGCAGTCCGCAGTATTTCTCCTTCTTAAAGTACTTGGCAACGGTATATACCGAAGCATGAGGTCTGTGCGAAGTACCGAAAGCATCGTTCACATAGGCATCCGCCATGGATGCCAGGTTTTTGGCAAAGGTCTCGTCACCCTCGATCTCTTCCGGATAAAACCTGAGATTCTCAAGCAGCATGATTTGCCCGGGTTGTAAAGATTTCGCCACTTCAATGGTCTTTGGTCCGAACAGATCCCTGTTGAATATGATGTTCCGGTTCAGTAGTTTTGAGATAATGGGCACTACCGGGGTCAGGGAATAGTCGTTTTCAAATCCCCCTTTTGGCCTTCCCAGGTGCGACATCAGGATCACCGCTGCACCATCTTCCAGCACTTTATTGATGGTCGGGATCGACTCCTTGATACGGGTGATGTCTGTGACCTGCCGGTTATGGTTCAATGGTACATTGAAGTCAACACGGATCAATACCTTCTTATCTTTGAAATTGGCATCCTCAATCGTTTTCAGTTTCATGCTGTTCAGGTTTTTATGATGTCGTCAAATATAGCAAAGAGAAATTCCCCGGCAAAAAAAAACTAGGCCCTCATCGGTTTCACCGGGAAATTAGAATTACTTTTGAACTTTGCCGGCAAACCTGCGGTTAAAAAGGTATTGCAAGACAAAAAATGAAGGGACCATGACAGAAGATCTAACCATTACAATAATCCAGGCCCCATTGCGATGGGAGGACCAACCGGGCAACCTGGCGAATTTCGGAGGCCTGATGCGGCCATTGCAGGGTATCCAGGACCTGATCCTCTTGCCCGAAATGTTCAACACAGGGTTTTCGATGAATCCACCGTTGTATGCTGAACCGATGGACGGCCCATCCATCGCCTGGCTCATGGAACAGGCTGCATTCACAGGAAGTGTCATTGCAGCCACTCTGATGATTGTTGAAGATGGAAGCTATTTCAACCGGTCGGTCTGGGTATACCCGGACGGAACCCTTGGGTATTACGACAAGCGGCATCTGTTCCGGATGGGAAATGAAGGAGAGCACTTCTCAAAAGGGGGTACAAAAAGGATTTTCAGGGTCAAAGGATGGAAGATAATGCCCTTAACCTGTTACGATCTCCGTTTCCCGGTCTGGAGCATGAACAGTTATGCCGGTGAGGAGTACCGGTATGATCTGCTTTATTATCTTTCCAACTGGCCTGCCGCACGCACCTTCCACTGGCGCAGCCTGCTTACGGCCAGGGCCATTGAAAACCAGGCGTATGTCGCAGGAGTAAACCGAACGGGTAAAGACGGGCATGGTCTTGATCACAGCGGCCATTCGCTGATGCTGGATCCCTGGGGTAACATCCTGGCTGACGCCGGAGAAGCTGAAACTTTTTTGCTGAAGACCACACTGAGCCACCACAAACTGACCGATTACAGAAAGAAATTTTTTATTGCACCCGACTGGAGCGACGATACAGAAGAGTAATTATGGCTGATCATTCCCTTTTTACCTATACTGATTGTAATTACAGGCGACTCCCAACCCGTGCGGTCAGGGTTGGACCGGTCACAATCGGCGGGGGGCATCCGATAAGGGTTCAGTCAATGGTGAACACCGCACCCGAAGAGATCGCAGGGACCATCAGGCAGTCGATCGCCCTGGCAGAAGCGGGATGTGAGCTGATCAGGCTTACCGTCCCTGCCGTGCAGGATGCTTACAGGCTGCAGGAGGTGAAGGATGCATTGGTCAAAGCCGGTATTGATGTCCCGCTGGTGGCCGATGTGCATTTCAACCCGCAGATCGCGGAGATCTGTGCCGGATATTTCGATAAGGTGCGGATCAACCCGGGGAACTACAGGAAGTTGGGCGTTGCCACCCCCACACGTTGGACGGAGGAGGCATACCACGAAGAGCTGAAAGCCACGGAGGAGCTTATTGTCAGGCTGATCGAAGCCTGCAGGCCGGGCAGCACCGCGATCAGGGTCGGGTCCAACCACGGATCACTCTCCCCGCGGATCCTGGATCGTTATGGAGACACCCCACAGGGCATGGTGGAGGCGGCGATGGAGTTCGTGCGGATTTTCAGCAGACATGGATTTCACGACCTGGTGCTTTCGATGAAATCGAGCAATGTGCGTGTGATGGTACATGCTTACAGGCTGCTAGTCAGCAGGATGGCAGAGGAGGGGTATATGTATCCGCTTCACCTTGGTGTGACTGAGGCAGGGTTCGGGGATGAAGGGAGGATCAAGTCGGCCGCCGGCATCGGGGTGCTGCTTGATGAAGGGATCGGTGATACCATCAGGGTTTCACTGACAGAAGACCCGGTAGCCGAGATTCCGGTAGCGAGAAAGATGCTTGAACGTTATGGCCGTTTCGGAAAGAGCCTTGCAACATCCTTTGAAACGCTTCAGCTTCCATTGCCTTTCGACCCTTTCCATTACAGCCGCAGGGTAACCATACCTCTGGCAGGGGCCGGAAATGGTGCGCCCCCGGTGGTGATCGGGGATCAGACAAAAGATGAAGCGTATCAGCCCGATCTGCTGACAAGCAGGTTGCCATCAGATGATGGAACCAGCAGCATGGCCTTCATCCGCGTTGAGGATGTGATACCGGTGATCACAGCAGAGGAATTGCTGCTGCATAACAAGCCCTCTGAAGGGACTCTGGCAGTGCTTCTGCCTGAAATTCCTGACCGAAAACTCCTTATGCATCTGAAGGATTCCCCACCCATGTTGCTGGTGGTAGGGGTCAACCTGTTCGCTCCCACCGGAGTTCTTCCATCCTGGGTAGCACTGATGGAGGAGCAGGGGATTCGCATGCCGGTAGTGTTGAAAATCGACATAAAAAAAGAAGAACAGGAAGAGGTGTTGCTGAACTGTGCCATATCGGCATCACGCCTCCTCACCGACGGAATGGCTGATGGCATATGGCTGGATGGGGAGCATCAGAAGCCCGGTTTCCTGAACAGTCTGGCATTCAGGATCCTTCAGTCCACCCGTGCCAGGATAACGGCACCGGAATACATTTCATGCCCTTCATGCGGGAGGACAAGGTTTAACATCCAGGATGCCGTGCATAAAATCAAAGCAAGGACATCGCACCTGAAAGGGTTAAAGATCGGGATCATGGGGTGCATCGTGAACGGGCCGGGGGAGATGGCCGATGCCGATTACGGGTATGTGGGTGCCGGTAACCGGAAGATCACACTATACAAGGGAAAAGAGGTGGTAAAGAGAGGTATTCCTGAGGAAGAGGCCGTGGAGGTTCTGGTGGAGCTGATCAAAGAAAACGGGGACTGGACAGAGCCCTTGTAAGCCCTCCGGTCCCCGGATCCTCTTCAGGCGTGCTTTGCACGATCGTATTGTATTAATGTATCAGCATCAGAGCAAGAATAATTCCCATTGCGACAATGTAGACCATCCAAAGAACGCTTTCTCTAATAACCAGTGCTTTCATGACCATTCTCTTTTATGGGTTAGACTTCGTGTTGATTGCGAATTAAAGATACATCACATCCAGGACGAAAACCATGGCAAACCAGTGACTGGGTGTTTTCGTTCAGTAACCGGATTGTATCTTGCGGGGAATGGCAAAATCCAAAAAGAGAAATCCCCGGTGAACGGGGATGCTCTCTTAATGATCAACTGAAAACTTACGGGAAACTCTCTGAACTGAGTTTGTAAGGGTTATTACGTAGATGCCCGGAAAAAGTTTCACCTGCAGATGAATTTTATTGTCTACCCCTCCGTGGATCACTTCTTCCGCACGGATTCTGCCCGCCATATCAGTGACCGAAACCTTCAGCGTCTCACTTACCGGTGAATCGAGCCCGATCGTCACCCCATCCTGGTTCGCAAAAACATTCAGCCCCTCAAAACCCGTCCCGATCGCACAGGTTGTTTTTACCATAATGACACCGGACGGATTCTGCTTCCCGTCATAATCATGCTGTATCAGCCTGTAATAACTCACCGGTTTTGCAGGAGCAGGATCAGAAAAAGTGTAATACAGGGGTTGCACGGAATTCCCTCCACCCGGCACCTTACCGATGGTGCTGAATGCCATGCCATCGGCTGAACGCTGCACATCGAAATAAGCATTCTGTTCTTCGGTGGCCGTAGCCCAAT
>JAWOGX010000355.1:0-4915 GCA_046496455.1 Bacteroidales bacterium
ACTGCCCTTTTCGGTGAGAAGTACGCCAGGACACGAAAATACAGAACCAAATCAAAAGGGGCTCAGGAAGCCCACGAAGCGATCCGGCCCACTTATATTGACAAACAGGAAGTTGCCGGTGATGCCGCACAGAAAAGACTCTATGAACTGATCTGGAAGCGTACGGTCGCTTCCCAGATGAGTGATGCAGAACTGGAGAGAACCCAGATTACCATTGCCATGTCAGGCAATACTGTTCCATTCGTGGCAAAAGGTGAAGTGGTGACTTTCGACGGCTTTCTCAAGCTGTATATTGAATCGGTGGATGATGACGGGGAAAACGGATCCGAAGCCAGGCTCCCGCAGGTGAAAAACGGGCAACCACTGCTTTATGACTCCATCGCGGCTGAACAACGTTACACACAGCACCCTCCGCGTTATTCTGAAGCGAGCCTCGTCAAAAAGATGGAGGAGCTCGGGATTGGGCGCCCATCAACCTATTCGCCAACCATCTCGACAATCCAGAAAAGGGAGTACGTTGTGAAAGCCGACAGGGAAGGGGAGGTGAGGCCAATTGTGGAAATTACTCTTAAAAATGGGAAAATTTCCAGAGATGAGAAGAAAGAGAAAAGTGGTGCTGAGAAAGGGAAACTGTTCCCTACGGATTTGGGTACATTGGTAAACCGTTTCCTCGAACAGTATTTTTCTGATGTTATTGATTACCATTTCACGGCAGAGGTGGAAAAATCATTTGATGAAATTGCCCTTGGCAAAGCTCCCTGGAACAGGATGATCTCATCATTCCATCAAAAATTCCACAAGAAGGTAGAGGAAACGAATGAAACGGCCCAGCGCTTCAGCGGTGAGAAATTGCTTGGCATTGACCCGGAATCCGGACGTAAAGTTTTTGTGAAGATAGGACGCTATGGCCCCATGGCCCAGATCGGTGAAACAGAGAGCAACGGCCCGCTGCGGTTTGCCGGATTGCTGAAAAACCAGAGTATTGATTCGATTACCCTCGTGGAGGCACTGGAACTGTTCAGGTTTCCGAAGGAAATTGGTGAATTCGAAGAAAAACCTATGACAGTCGCTGTTGGACGGTTTGGCCCCTATGTCAAGCACGACAATAAGTTCTATTCCCTGGCCAAAGGGGAAGACCCTGCGAATGTCTCACAAGTGCGTGGTGTCGAGATCATCCTGGCAAAACGTGAAAAGGATCTCTCCAATATTATCAGGACTTTTGACGAAAAACCCGGGCTTGTTATCCTGAATGGACGGTTTGGCCCCTATATCTCCTATCAGAAAAACAACTACAAGATACCCAAGGGAAAAGACCCGGCTGCTTTGACTCTCGCTGATTGTGAAGGTATCATGGCGGCACAGTCATCCAAATCCAAACCGGCAAAAACTTCATCCAGGTCAAAAAAGAAGTAATTTTGCGGCAAAACATCCCAGGCTATGGAATTATCCGATTTCTTTCTGCCGCTCCACGACAGTCTGCTTTATGATGATGGTCTAAGCCGGAACAGGTTCGGTGATGCCATTACCGCATACTTTGACGGTGGCCCCTTTCCGGATCCGTCTGAGTTCAGGATCGCCCTGATCGGTGTCACAGAAGACCGTAATGCAGTCTCTAACCGCGGCTCTTCTGAAGGCCCGGATATCATCAGAAAAGAGTTTTACAAGCTCTTCCCCGGCAATTTTAACCCGAAAATCGTTGACCTGGGAAACCTGGCAAACGGCCATCAGCCCGAAGATACTTACTTCGCGCTTACAAGCGTCGTCTCAACACTTATCGATATGGATGTGCTGCCGGTCATTCTCGGCGGAAGCCAGGACCTCACCTTTGCACAATACAGGGCTTATGAAAAGCTGGGACAGATCGTCAACCTCGTTGCCATTGACCCCCGATTCGACCTCGGGGAGGTGGAAGGGTCACTCGACAACATTTCCTATCTCAGCAAAATCATTCTCCATCAACCAAATTTCCTCTTCAATTTCACCAATATCGGATACCAAACCTACTATGTTGACCAGGACGCTATCCAGCTTATGAAAAATCTCCTCTTCGATTCGTACAGGGTTGGATTGGTGAGGGAAAACCTGGAAGAGGCAGAACCGCTCATCAGAAATGCGGATATCATCTCCGTTGATGTCACTGCGATCAGAATGTGTGACGCACCGGGGTCGGAAAATGCCTCTCCCAACGGATTCTACGGTGAAGAGATCTGTCAGTTGATGCGCTATGCAGGAAGAAGTGACAAGCTTACTTCAATCGGTTTCTATGAGTATAACCCTGCTTTTGATGCCAGGCACCAGACAGCACAGCTTGTGGCCCAGATGATCTGGTACCTGCTTGAAGGATTCTGCTTTAGAAGTGATGACCTGCCGGCTAAGGGAAAACCATGGGATGAGCATAGTTTCATCAAATATATTGTCCCCGTTGAAAATCATGACCATGAAATTGTCTTCCTGAAAAGCAGGAAAAGTGACCGCTGGTGGATGAAAGTGCCCTGCCGCTCAGAAAGTCCGGCCTCATACGAAAGACATTACTTTGTGCCCTGCTCCTACAATGATTACCAGATAGCCCTGAAAAACGATGTGCCAGACCGTTGGTGGCAGGTTTATCAGAAACTGATGTGAAAAAAATCACATTTTTTTGAAACCTCGTTATTTATCATCATTCTAAATAAACCCCCGATCAGGTTCCGGATGATAAATAAATCGCATTGGTTTTTTTTAAATATCTTTAAATCAGTGATATAACATAAATAGACATAACTGGGTTTTCCATATTTATACCCGTTTAAAACGGTTTAAATCTGGCTGCAACATGCAGCTTCCTAATCAGGTTTATCTTTTGTGAGTGTTTAATTAATTTTACTATTTTAGCAGCGCATAAGAAACCTCTAATCAGATATGTTCAAACTGCGGCATTTTATCATAGTCATCCTTTCTGTAGTCAGCGTCAACACGTTTGCACAGCAGGAAGCTCAGATCACTCATTTTATGTTTAACCAGCTCTCATTCAATCCTGCATATGCCGGGGTGAGGGACGCAATCTGCTCAAATATCCTTGCAAGGCAGCAATGGGTTGGTTTTACCGATGGGGAGGATAAAGTGTTCCCGCAAACCAACATTTTTTCGATTGACGCCCCGCTCAATAGCATTAACAGTGGTTTAGGGCTTATGTTCATGACTGACAAACTTGGTTTTGAAGAAAATCTCCAGGTCAGGCTCAATTATGCCTACAAATTCAACATCGGCCTTGGCAGGATGTCTGTAGGCGCAAGTGTGGGTTTTCTGAACAAAACCATTGATTTCAGCAAGTTTACCTGGATCGATGATGGTGACCCCGTGTTGGCTTCCCAGGGAAAAGAGTCTGATATGCTGATGGATTTTGCTTTCGGGCTCTTCTACAACGTTCAGGATATGTTCTATGTCGGGCTTTCTGCTTCCCAGCTTGCTGAAGACGATTTCTCCGGCACCATGACGGAAGTGCCTTATTCCCTCAGCCGTCATTTTTACCTTACCGGCGGCTATTACTTCAATATGCCAAACCCTTCATGGGTACTGAATCCCAATATCCTGGTCAAAACCGATCTCGGATCTACCCAGGTTGACCTGAATGTGCTCGGGGTATACAATAATAAGCTCTGGGGAGGCGTTTCATACCGTGCTTTCGACGCTGCCTGTATCTTGCTCGGTGCCTATCCGTTCGATCAGGGTTTGATGAGCGATTTCAAGGTTGGATACTCCTACGATGTGACTACTTCAAAGCTTGGCCGGGGTGGAAGAAGCAACGGTTCTCATGAAATCTTCGCAAGTTATTGCTTTAAGATTGTCATCACCAGGATCCCCTCCAGTTATTCCAATGTCAGATACTTACCTACATTATAGGCCAGAACTGAAAAAATACGTAACAAAAGACTGAAACCAGCGTTAAAACCGAAGATAAAAACCAGAGATATGCTTGAAAAAACAATTGGTAAGATGAAAAAGCTGCTTTTCTTGTTGGCACTCGTGCCAATGATCTACAGTTGTAAAAACAGCGGCAACGGCCAGCTGGTCGGTGTGACTGACCGCCCCGACTTTTATCAGCAAAGGCCTTTTGGTATGCTCTTCATCCCGTTGGGGAGCTATACCATGGGAAACAGCGATCAGGATGTGCCCTATTCAAACCTGGCACCGGGCAAAACGGTTTCGGTTCAATCCTTCTATATGGATGAAACCGAAATTACCAACAACGAGTACCGCCAGTTCGTTTATTGGGTTCGTGATTCCATCGCCCACACCATTCTTGGCGAGCTTGATGATCCCGAACTCTATGGAAGGCATTATAAAAGCGACAGGAAAACCGGTGAGGTTAACGAATATGGTCAGGATATTCCTTACAAGCTAATCAACTGGGATGAAGAAATCGTTTGGGAAGGGTATGAAGAAGATGGTGAAAATCCTCTCGATCAGATGTTCCTTCCGGAGCATGAACGCTACTTCCGTAGAAAAGAGATCGACACCAGGAAACTTAACTACGAATATTACTGGATCGACTATCGTGCAGCATCTGCACTGTCCAACAGGCAGCAGGGCCTCCGTGATCGTTCTGTCTTCATCAAGAAAGACGTTATCAATATCTTCCCTGATACACTTGCCTGGATCCGTGATTTCACCTATTCTTTCAATGAACCCATGACAAGGAACTATTTCTGGCACCCCACTTATGACCATTACCCGGTAGTGGGCGTGAACTGGAAACAGGCCCGGGCTTTCACCATCTGGCGGACACAACTCAGGGATTCATATCTGATCGGACAGGACAGGCCTTTTGAAGCCGATTTCAGGCTTCCAACCGAATCCGAATGGGAATGGGCAGCCCGTGGCGGCCTTGACTTAAGCACTTACCCCTGGGGTGGCCCTTATGTTAGAAACAATTATG
>JAWOGX010000372.1:0-13354 GCA_046496455.1 Bacteroidales bacterium
TGTGATGATGTGATGATGTGATGATGCCGGAGTGCAATGGAGGCCACGCCGGAGGCGTGGTGATGATGTGATGTTGTCGGAGTGGGGAGTTAAAGGAAACAGGCGCATGCGTCAGAGAGCATGGTGTCACATCTTGCTTTTATGGCACCAATAATCGTTGATTTTCGAGTAATTTAGACCTGAGTGGGCCAGCGGATGTGGTTCTCAATTGTATCTCCAGCTCCAGATACTTCGTTGCAAACGCTCTGTATGCCAGGCTTTCAACAAATTCCATCAGCCATACACCAAAATCGAGTAATGCAGGATCATCGTGGCGGTAAGTGAAATATTTTGTCAATGAGGTCATTTGCCATTCAAGATAGTCGGTCATCTCGATCACGATCAGCTCTCTCTCCAGAAAAGTGTCTATCAGGAAACAATTCGATTTGAAGGTGTCGGCAATCTTTTTTTGGCACTCTTTGGTCTTGCCGGTTTTGAAGAGCAGGATAGCCCACTCAAATAAGAACAAACCATAGGCACCATCGTTTGGAAAGTTCTTTTCAAACCATCTGATGTAGCGCATTCCGCCTTTGTAATCGGCAAGTTTGATATAGAGCCCTGGAGGTAAATAACGCAGTCCGCCCCCATCATGATAATAGCCGTGCCAATATCGCTTGTCAGCTGCCAGATCCTTCTTGATTCTGGCAATCTTGTTCCTGATCCGTTCTTCCTGTTTTGGTGTCATGAAGCAAAGATGCGGAATTTGCGCAAATGGCAGGACAGTTTGTTCAAGGGCTGCTACGCCCAATCACTGCTATTTATCTCCCGAAACGCTGCACAATGAATTTTTCACTGGCTGCAAACCCTGCCCCTTTGAGGCTTAATGTGTAGAATCCATCAGCCAGGTGTTCCAGGTTCAGGGATAGTGCATCGCTTTCGCCGGTGAGGGAAACTTTTTCTGTAAATACCATTTTGCCATCGCGGGAAAAGATCTCAACCTGGTATTCGCCGGGAGGGGAGTCCTTCAGGTGCAGTGACAACACTCCTTCCGTTGGATTGGGTACAAGTCGCAGGCTGGTTTTGGGCGTGGGTTGTTCCACTCCGGGATTATTCACAAATTGGATCAGCATAGTGTCTGTGGCAGTGCAGCCATTGTAGTCGGTTACCTTCACCCAGACGGTTTTGGTGCCAGGACCGGTCCCTGAACTGTCAATGGTGATGAATTGGCCGCTCTGGCCGGTGCTCCATACATAGCTGATGAAACCGGCCCCTGCATCCAGCAGGATACTCGCCCCTGTGGCCAGCGTGGTATCGTTGCCCAGTGACACTGAGGGGACCGGATAGATGGTGAATGCAGATTGTGCTTTCCCGGTGCACACCTGTGCCGGGTTGCCGTCGATGGTTTCCACCCTGACGATATGCACTCCGGGGTTCATCCCCGCTGTGCTGACAGTCAAAGAGCTGGTAGGGGCCGGGGTCAGTACCGGCAGACCGTCAATTGTCCAGAGATAGTCGGCTGCAGGCGGATTGGTTGTCACACTGAAATTGACCAACTCTCCGAGACAGACGGCAGTGTCGGGATTCAGAAAGGCTGAAATGCCTCCAACATTCAGACAATAGGTATAGGTCTGAACACCGTAGTATGGACATGCATAATCGTGAATGGATACCGTGAAACACTTCTTTCCCCGGTCGGTGGCGGCAGGAACCCAGCTGACCAGCGCATAGGCCGAATCAGAATCCTGGTGAAATACCTGGAAGCTGGCCTGGGGAATCCCCTGGTTCCAGCTGATGTTGAAGTTTTCACGGTTTCCGGGGATGGCAGCATTGGCAGTATCGGCATCATAACCGTGAATGGTAAAAGCGACAGTATCTCCAATACACACCTCTTTGTGAAAAATGGTGTCGGCAGGGTTAAACCCTGAGGATGATGCAGGTGCCAATCCGCTCAGAAGCGGGAGCTGGTTGTTGCAGGTGCCTGCATTCAGCTTGACATCCCGGTAGTTGGTGCCAACAATCATGGGTACACCGTTCACCGTGCGCCACTGGTCAACCCTGAGCAACATCAGTGAGACAATGCCTGATGTTGGTTTCATTTTTAATTCACCGGTGACCGGATTGAGCGATACCGGAGGATTGGACATTAAAGGTTGTGTGGGTGAATAGGGAATGTTCCAGGACACGTATGCAATCGAACTGGTCCAGGGATTGGCCATTGAATAGGAAAGAGAATCACCGTCAGGGTCAACTGCACCGTGATTGATGATGTTCTCCTGGCCCGCACACATCATCGTGACGGGATTATTGGTAAACAAGGGAGAACTGTTGAAAGGGGCATCCAGATTATTCAGTGAGGCCTGTATATACCCTGATTGCCCTGCCGTTTGCGCTGTTTGAGAAAGGGCTCTGCAACAGGACATAGTGCTTACGACCCAGTTACTGCAAGGGGGTAGTGTCACCTGTGTCTCATACACATTCGCCTGATAACCTGTTAAGGTGCCCCCTGCACAATAGGTGAGGGTGCCAGGACATACCGGGGTTACCTCCTGGCTGCTGATCTTTGGCACATTGGTAACATTGAAGTTGAGGGCTGTATTGGAGGGGCACTGGAACTGCAACGTTACCGTCGGTGGAGCCGCAATCGCACTGCAATCGCGGTAATAGATGAACTTTGCCTGGTAATTGAACATTCCGAGGGAGGTGAGTGAGAGTTCAAAACCGGCAATCGGCTGCGCGTTGGTATATCCGGTCAACACAACCATGCATAAAAAAGCTGCAATGGTCCGGGGTATTCTTTTCATCATGGGAAGCTTTTACGGTCAATGGTTTAGACAACCCTCATCTGCGGAGGTTTAACGCGATGGTATGATCTCCGGAGACAATTATCCCTGAAACACCTTCAGGATTTCAAACGCCCGCTCTTCCCGGGGAAGTTTCAGCACTGCCCTGTCACCGGGCCATCTATAATTTCCCCTACCCGGATTCTTTCTGCTTCGTTTTGGCCAGCAGGCTTAAGATTTCTATGTACAACCAGATGATGGTGATCATCAGGCCGAAGGCGCCGTACCACTCCATGTATTTCGGCGCCCTGCTATCCACGCCGTGCTCGATGAAGTCGAAATCGACCACCAGGTTCAGGGATGCCATGACGATGGCAAATACATTAAAAAGGATCCCCCAAACAGAGTTTTCATGGATAAACGGCAGCCGGATGCCGGCAAACGACAGTGCCAGGTTTGCCACGTAATACAGCGCCAACCCTGCAGTACCGGCTACGACAAAAAGCTTGAGGTTTTCGGTTGGCTTCAGAATCCTGAGTTTGTAAACGATCAGCAGTGCGCTCAGGATCCCGAAGGTCAGCAGCAATGCCTGCATCACGATGCCCGGGATCAGGTATTCGTACATGGCCGACAACGCCCCCAGGAAAAGCCCTTGCATAATTGCATGCAATGGAGACAGAAAGGGTGCCCACTTTTTCCGGATGATGATCACGACCGAAAGCACCAGCGAACCGATTATCCCGGTGAATACGTATGGGTTGATCCTCGCCACGTCAAGGGTCGTCATGAACAGGTTCCAGGTGTAGAATGACGTAAACACCACAATCATCATCAGCAGGGCCGTCTTGTTGACTGTCCCCTGCAAGGTCATTACCCTGTTGTCTTTTGCCGCCTTCCCGGCAATGACGAAAATATTTTCGTTCAATGCAGGATTACCTGATTTGAATAGGGCCATGGTGCTGGTTTTTGGTTAATCTTCTCAGACCGGTTTTTTATGCATCCCGCATCAGGTTTGGGATAATTTTACGCTGTGCCTGCAGCGTTTTCATCGCCACCGCCTCATGGGATTCCCAGGATTTCAAACACCCGCTCTTCACGGGGAAGTTTCAGTACTGCTGTATCACCAGCTTTTTTGTTGATCAATGCTTTGGCAAGGGGGGAGATAAAGGAGATTTTCCCCTGGGCTGCGTCGGCTTCGTCCACACCCACGATCTGCACAGTCTGTTTCTCCCCGGTGGCTGCGAGGCGGATGGTTACCATTGCCCCGAACCGGATCTCTGAGGGTGACGGATCAGCCGGTAACATCAGCTTAGCCCCTGCAATCCTTTCATCGAGGAGTTTCATGCGGGCGTGGATATGATTCACCGCGATGCGACGCTCCTTCTCGTTGGAGATATTCAGCTCCTCTTTCTCCTTTAACATCGCTTCCCGCTCAGCCAATAAGGCATCCATCCCCGCACGGGTCACATAGTTCGGGACCCCCGGTGGCAGGTACGCCCTTGGCGCCACCATCGGAACATCTTCCTGGTCATCCTCTTTGACAAATCCTCTGCTCATCCGTCTCTTTGATTTTATGTATATACGCCTCTGTGAACAAAGATCGGGATAAATGGCATCTTAAACAACATAAATCAATGTGTATAATCACACCCAAAACCCCTTGACATCCCGGTTTCAATATCTTCAATCAAAAAAAATGACCCCAAAAAGAGTCATTGCGCATTATTTTATTTGCTTATTTTAGCAAATCGTTAACAAAATCCCACCATACCATGGAAAAACTTGCCTTTGATCTTCACAATTTAGACAAAGCCTTCCCGGACCATTTCACACAGGATCAGATTGCCAAAGCGAAAACGTTGTTTTTAAAGAAGCTGGCCGAATCGGCCCACCGCTTTTACGGAGGCAAGATTGAGACGGTACCCAAAGCGCCGGTGCCGGGTTTCAACTGGTTCAATGCGTGGTACACCCCGGGTGTTTCGAAGATCTCGACCACCATCCGTGATGACAACGACACCTCTTTCCACCTCACCAACCGTGGCAACCTGGTGGCTGTGGTTTCAGACTCAACAAGGGTACTCGGTGACGGTGACTGCACACCCCCGGGCGGGCTCGGCGTGATGGAAGGAAAAGCTTTTCTGATGAAATACCTTGGCGGGGTGGACGGTGTGGCACTGTGCATCGACAGCCGCGATGAGCACGGCAAAAATGACCCTGAGCGTATCATCCAGTTTGTAAAAATGGTACAGCACAGTTTCGGTGCCGTGAACCTGGAAGACATCTCACAACCCAACTGCTTCAGGGTGCTGGACGTACTTCGTGAAGAGTGCGACATCCCGGTGTGGCACGACGATGCGCAGGGAACTGCCTGTGTGACCCTTGCCGGGGTGATCAATGCGCTGAAACTGGCCGGCAAGAGGTTAGGGGATGTAAACATCGTGCTGAACGGTGCAGGGGCGTCGAATACCACCATCGCCAGGCTTCTGATTGCTGATGGCGCCGATCCTGCAAAAATGATCATGTTCGACTCCAGGGGTTCCCTCCACAAAGGGCGTACGGATATCGAAGCCGACAAGCGGTTTTACCGGAAGTGGGAACTATGCCTGCATACCAATCCAAAAGGGATCCTTACCATGGAAGAGGCGATGCAGAATGCCGACGTGCTGATTTCACTCTCCAAATCGGAGCCGGATGTGATAAAGGCGGAATGGGTATCATCGATGGCAGAGAAATCAATCGTTTTTGCCTGTGCCAACCCTGTTCCTGAAATATACCCGTACAAAGCCAAAGAGGCCGGAGCCTTTATCGTTGCTACCGGCCGCGGTGATTTCCCGAACCAGGTGAACAATTCCATCGGCTTTCCCGGAATCCTGAAGGGGGCTTTGATGGTGAGGGCGCGCAAGATTACCGACAACATGGCGATTGCAGCAGCGCATTCTCTGGCCAACTATGCTGAACGACGCGGTATCAACCCGGAAAACATCGTTCCCACCATGGATGAAGCCTCTGTATTTCCGGAAGAGGCTGCCGATGTGGCAATGCAAGCGATCAGCGATGGGGTGGCAAGGGTACATATATCCCGTGAAGAAGCTTTTGCCATCGCCGAAAAAGATATCCGGCACGCCCGTGAAATGACCCGTCACCTCACGGAGCATGGTTTCATCAAGGCACCCGACCCATCCATGCTCGAAGAAGCCCTTGCATGGGCTATTGCCCAGGTAGGATAAACCATGGTTGTTGCTTCCAGATAATTGCTATTTTTGTCAGCTTAAATCGCTGACCCATGTATGCTTTTATCTCAGGTGAATTCGTTGAGGTAAATCCTGCTTATGCTATTGTGCAGTGCAATGGAGTAGGTTACCAGATAAACATATCCCTCTACACCTTCGGGAAGATCAAGGACCTGGTGAGCGGCCGCCTTTTCACCCACCTCATCGTGCGTGAGGATGCCCATACCTTATACGGCTTCAGCACCGAAGATGAACGGGATATCTTCAGGCATCTCATCTCTGTCAGTGGCATTGGCCCCAATACTGCCAGGGTCATCCTCTCTTCCCTTTCCGTCGGGGAGGTGGTAAATGCCATCCAGCGCGAAGAGGTGATGACGTTCCAGAAGATCAAAGGGATCGGGGTCAAATCGGCGCAACGGATCATTATCGATCTGAAGGACAAGGTTGACAAGGCATTCAGGCACAGCGATATTTCTGTCCCAAAACACAATACACATCAGCAGGAAGCGTTATCAGCATTGATTTTACTTGGATTTAACAAAATTCAGGCAGGTAAAGCCGTGGAAAAAGTTGCTGATAAACTGGGATCAGATGCTACAGTGGAGTTGCTGATCAAGGAGTGTTTGAAGATTTTGTAGTTGCAAACCGCATTTAACAATCAGAACAGTTTGGAGAAGATTATAAGATACATCATACGAGCCCTGGGAGCTCTCTTTCTTTTTCTGATCATATGGTCCAGCAGTGCCCGATGGCACACTTCACCGGGCAGCTTCACTCCCGGAATGACGAGTGACGGCACTCCGCCGGACACCATTCCCTACCCTTTCAAAGACCATTCAGAAAGCCCGCTTGAAGATACCAACAAGCATCCGATGTACCTTCCTCCATCGGTGATCGACCAGCAGGTGGAGTTCGATCCTTCCACCAATTCCTACATCTTCACCAACAAGATCGGGGAGTCAACGATCGGAAACCCGGTTTCGGTAAGTTTCGATGACTATATCCTTTTTAATTTCAGACAATCTCAGGACCGCTACTGGCGTGACCGTGCCCGCCTCGACGGTCCCGGCGACCGCGGGGGGCTGATTCCAAAATTAACCATCCCCGGTGATGCCTTTGCGGGCATATTCGGCAGCAACACTGTTGACATCCGCCCGCAGGGTTCTGCAGAGCTGATTTTCGGTATCAAATCAAATTATCGGAACGACCCCGCTCTTAACGCAAAACAGAAAAGGTTCACCAATTTCGATTTTCAGGAGAAGATCCAGATGAACGTGATGGCCAAGGTGGGTGAAAAGATCAACTTCGGGCTGAACTACAACACAGAAGCCACCTTTGAATTCGACAACAAGACCAAACTGGCCTATGAGGGGAAAGAGGATGAGATCATCAAGCTCGTGGAATTTGGGGATGTAACGCTGCCGCTGAACGGAACCCTCATCACCGGAAGCCAGCGCCTTTTCGGGATCAAAAGCAAGATGCAGTTTGGAAAAGCAACGGTTACCACTGTCTTTTCCAAACAGGAGAGCAAGTCGCAGAGCATCACTGTTTCCGGTGGCGCCCAGATGAGCGAATTCTATTTCAAGGCCGACCAGTATGAAGAGAACCGCCACTTCTTTATCGGGCAGTACTTCAGGAACAACTATAACAGGGCCCTGGAGAACCTGCCGATTGTCAACAGTCCGGTCAACATCACCAACCTTGAAGTGTGGGTCACGAACATCGGCGCTGCCACCACTGAAAACAGGAACATTGTGGCTTTGCTTGACCTTGGAGAAGGAACACCCTACAATTCAACCTACAACCCGGGGGGGTCCCCCTTCCCTGACAACTACGGATCGAACGACATGCTGCAGCAACTGATGCCGTTTGGCTCTGCCGACTCCCTGAAAATGAGGGATATCAATAAAGTGGGTACTTATCTGAAAGATGAGAAAGGGTTGACCCAGGGTATCCATTTCGAAAAAGTTGAAAATGCCAGGAAGCTGAGCCCCTCGGAATATACCTTCAATTCCAAACTCGGTTTCATCTCCCTGAACATGCGCCTGAACACCGACCAGGTGCTGGCAGTGTCTTACCAGTACCAGGTGATCGGGCAGAATGAGATATACCAGGTGGGGGAGTTCTCCAATGGAGGTATTACCGGCCAGGATGTGCTCGTAACCAAACTGCTCCGCAGCACCGGTGTCAATGTTGAAATCCCGCTGTGGGACCTGATGATGAAGAATGTCTATTCACTGCAGGCTTTCCAGGTGAATGCCGACGACTTCAGGCTGAACATTGTATACACGCAGGACGAAAACGGCGTTCCGATGGGTTATTTCACTGAGGGGGCCATCAACGGGATCCCACTGATCCGTGTATTGAACATGGATAACCTGAATGTAAACATGGAGCCGGTACATGACGGTGTGTTCGACTTCCTCGACGGGGCCGCCACCGGTGCCGGTACCATCCAGGCCAACAACGGCAGGATTTACATCCCCCTGATTGAACCTTTCGGGAAAGACCTGAGAAAAGCATTCAACGATGACAAGATCGCCGACAAGTATGTTTTCGAGGAGCTTTACCGGAAGACGAAAACCGATGCACAACAGCTTCCGCAGAAAAACAAATTCTACCTGGAAGGGCGCTACAATTCAGCAGGAGGTGCCGAAATCTCGATCGGGGGATTCAACATTCCGAAGGGATCGGTCAAGGTCACTGCCGGAGGTGTACTGCTTACCGAAAATGTGCACTATACGGTAGATTACACCCTGGGACGTGTCCGCATCATTGATGAAGGATACCTCAATTCCGGTGTCCCTATTACCATCAATACCGAGAGTGAGGATATCTTCAACTTCCAGACAAAGCGGCTGATGGGTGCTCACATGGATTATCTCGTCAACAATAATTTCAACCTGGGTGCAACCATCCTGAACCTGCATGAGCGGCCCATCACCCACAAGGTGAATTACGGCGACGAACCGATCTCCAATACCATCTGGGGGCTGGATGCACAATACCAGTCGGAAGCACCGTTCATCACCAAGATGATTGACAAACTCCCCCTGATTAACACCAAAGCCCCGTCCTCCATCTCTTTTGAAGGGGAATTTGCCCACCTGATCCCGGGCCATCCCCGCGTGATCGGAAAGTCCGGGACTTCCTACATCGACGACTTTGAAGGGAGTTCTTCCGGGATAGACATCAAAAACATCGGTTTGTGGAAACTTGCCAGCACGCCGCAAGGACAGCCCGACATCTTCTCCGAAGGGAACCTGATCAATGACCTCGGCTACGGGTATAACCGGGCTAAGTTGGCATGGTTCGTTGTTGACCCGATTTTCTTTGAGAAATCGAATCCGATACCGGTAAGCATTGACGACAAAAACAACCACTACACCAGGCAGGTGCGTGAACAGGAAGTGTTCCCGAACAGGGAGAAAGACAACAATGTCGAGATTCCCCTTTCCGTGCTGAACATGGTATTCAATCCCATCATCCGCGGCCCGCACAACTACGAAACCTTCGGCACCACCTTTTCTGCCGGTCTGAACCCCGATGGCACCCTGAAAGATCCATCATCCCGCTGGGGTGGGATGATGAGAAGGATTGAAACACCCGATTTCGAAGCCACCAATGTGGAGTATATCGAATTCTGGCTGATGGATCCGTTTATCGATCCGGACGAGACCAACCAGGCAAACGGCCCCCTGGAGCCACTTCAGGACGGCGGATACCTGTACATCAACCTGGGTGATATCTCCGAAGACATCCTCAAGGACGGACGCAAGAGCTGGGAAAACGGCCTGCCCACCACTGCAGTGGTCACCGATGTTGATACCACCATCTGGGGCCGGGTGCCTGTCGGAAATCAGATTGTAAAGGCATTCGACAACAACCCCGATTCGAGGAGTTATCAGGATATTGGCCTTGACGGCCTAAGGGATGACGATGAACGCGATTTCTTCAGCGATTACCTGGCTGATATCGCAACCATCGTGAACACAGCAGTGTATGGCCAGTTTGAGACGGATCCTTCGGCGGACAACTACAGCTATTTCCGGGGTCCCTCCCTCGACCAGTCTAACCTGACGATCCTGGAAAGGTATATGAATTACAACGGTATGGAGGGCAACTCCAACACCTCTGAACAGGATCAGGCCATGGGTATTACAAATTATGCCACACTTGCCAGTACCTTGCCTGATGCTGAAGACATCAACAACGACAACACCCTGAGTGAAGGGGAAAGGTATTTCCAGTACCGTATTGACCTGTCACCCAATAAGATGATCGTGGGTGAAAATTATATTACCGATGTCTATATCGCCCAGAACGTGCCACTGCGCGATAACAAGACGGCCACAGTCACCTGGTACCAGTTCAAGATCCCGATCCGGCAGTACGAGAAGGTGGTGGGTGATATCCGCGATTTCAAATCGATTAGGTTCATGAGGATGTTCATGCGTGGCTTCAGTGAGCAGGCGGTGCTCCGTTTTGCCACTATGGAGCTCGTACGCGGTGAATGGCGTAAATATGGATTCAGCCTGCTGGAACCCGGGGAATACATCCCCATCGATGACCAGGCCGGTACCTCTTTCGATGTATCCACTGTCAATATTGAAGAAAACGCCTTCCGGAACCCGATCAACTACGCCCTGCCACCCGATATCGAAAGGGAGAAAAACATCATCTCCACAACACTGGCCCAGATGAACGAGCAGTCACTCTCCATGAGGGTATGCAACCTCCTCGACGGCGATGCCAGGGCAAGTTATAAGATTACCGATTTTGACCTTCGCCGTTACAAGACGATGAAGATGTACATCCACGCTGAGAGTGCCTGCAGCAGCAATGACGAGACGCAGACCGGAAACCTGAAAAATGGTGACATGACATTATTTGTCAGGCTTGGTACCGATTTCACCGGTAACTATTACGAATATGAGATTCCGCTTGAATTCACCAAATGGGGGGTCAATTCCTCACAGACCAACGCACGTGAACTGATCTGGCCATTGGGCAACAATATGGAGCTAGACCTTGAGATGCTGGCACGGGTGAAACAGGAGCGCAATGCCGCCATGCGTTCAGGGGATCCAAATGTATCACTGACAGCACCCTATGTGGCATACGATGGCAATCGCCGCATTACAGTGATCGGGACACCGACGCTGAGCGAGATCAAGACCATTATGATCGGGGTGAGGAATCCGAAGCGGATGGGATTCCAGGATATGACCGATGACGGACAGCCCAAATCGGCAGAGATATGGGTCAATGAACTGAGGCTCACTGATTTTAACGAACATGGTGGTTGGGCTGCCCAGGCAAGGCTGAGTGCTACACTTGCTGACCTGGGAACCCTTCAGCTTGCCGGGAACATCAGCACTCCGGGATTCGGATCCATAGACAAGAAAATCCTTGACAGGCAACAGGAAACCATCTATGGATACGATATCGCCACCAACCTCGAACTTGGCAGATTCTTTCCCGAAAAATCAGGAATCAAAATCCCCATGCACTTCGATTACTCAGAAAGTTTCAGCAATCCTGAATACAACCCATTGAATCCTGATATCATCTTCCGCGAAGATCTGGAAAGCTATATCTCGAAAGATGAACGTGATTCGGTCAAATTCCTTTCACAGGACTACATCATGAGGAAGAGCCTCAACTTCGTCAATGTCTCGAAAATGAAGTCCAACAGGGCTGCACCATCACGCTTCTACGACATATCGAATTTCAATGTGTCTTACTCCTACAATGAGACTTACCTCAGGAACATTGATGTGGAATATGACCGGAAGCAGAAATACATGGGGATGTTTGCCTACAACTACACCAGCTCTCCCAAACCCGTCCGGGTCTTTGCGAAATCTAAATTCCTGAGCAAATACAAGGCACTGGCGATCATCAAGGACATCAATTTCTACTATGCACCAAAACTGATGTCGTTCCGCACCATGGTCAACCGTGAGTACCAGGAGCAAAAGCTGCGCAACAAGTCCATTGCAATGATCATCATTGATCCCACCTACCTGAAAAAATACGAGTGGTCAAGGATGTACGATTTCAAGTATGACCTGAGTCAGGGGATCCGTTTTGAGTACTCGGCCAATGCCATGGCACTGTTGCGTGAACCGGACGGCCAGCGCGACAGGGGTTCACAGACCTACCGTGACACGATCCTGAACCAGTTCAAGAATCTGGGGGACCTGAATAATTTCAACCAGCAATTCGTGGTGAACTGGAACCTTCCCGTGAACAAGCTTCCGCTGATGGACTGGGTATCTGCCAATGCGAGGTATGCCGGTAATTATCAATACATCGGGCCCACCATGGCAGCTGCACAACTTGGGGGTGTGATAGAAAACTCGAACAATGTGATGCTTAGCGGGTCAGGAAACCTCAACACCCTCTACAACAAAATTCCGTACCTCAAGAAGCTGAACCAGGCAATGACCCCTGCCCGGCCGGGGCAACCGTCCCCCAGGCTTACCAAGGATATTATTGAGCTGGAAGCTGAAGGCGCAGACACTTCCAAAACATCAGCGAAAAACATTGGGAAAATCGCACTGGACAATCTGTTCAGGATCATTACCGGGGTAAAGAATGTGTCCGTGAATTATAACCAGACCAATGGTTTCACGCTGCCGGGTTTTGCGCATAAGCCTTCGTACCTCGGTAACGTGTGGAACATGAATGCCCCGGGACTCCCCTTCCTGGCAGGCTGGCAGGAAGATAACCTCCTGGAGAAGGCATTCCGCGATGATTGGATGATCAGTAACGACTCCTTGCTGACATCCTCCTACATCCAGAATTACTCCCAAAACCTCACTTTCAGGTCCACGATCGAACCGCTGCCGGGATTCCGGATCGAGCTCAATGCCAATCGCACGATGCAACAAACCGAAAGTGCTGTGTTGCGCAATGTGGATACCCTTCCCTACTATGTCAAATACACACCCATGGTGATGGGGAATTTCAGCATCTCAACCATCACCTGGAAAACAGCCTTCGTCAAAATGGATTCCGCCTATTCCAATATCACCTATCAGAATATGCTGAAATACCGTCAGACCATTGCAGCAAGGCTGGCAGACGCCAACCCGAACTGGACGGGGCTTTACAAGCAGGATCCGGTCACCGGTGAATACTACCCCGATGGCTATGGTGCCACGTCGCAGGATGTACTCCTTTCGGCGTTTATTGCTGCCTACTCCGGCAATGATCCTTCCGGGGTATCCCTCTCACCCTTCCCGGCAATCCCCATCCCGAACTGGACCCTGACCTACAACGGCCTCACACAGCTTAAGTTCTTCAGCCAATACTTCAGGAACTTCTCCATAAACCACGCATACCGCTCCAATTATA